>NZ_JBMYBT010000097.1:0-35572 GCF_053993635.1 Desulfothermus sp.
CCAGGAAAGACCAAAACAGCCCCTGGGTAGAGTTTACCTGCGGCTACCATTGAAGAAATACAGTCAAAGTCAGCATTCATATGACAGGTAATAATGGTTTCAGCCTTAATTTTTTTTCTCTGGTTCATATTAGTTAAGCCCTTGGATGATATTTTTTGTGCATCTCAATAATTGTTGAGGTCTGGACATGAGTGTATATCTCTGTTGTAGAGATATCAGAATGCCCCAGCAAAATTTGAACAGACCTGAGATCAGCTCCACCCTCTAAAAGGTGAGTTGCAAAACAATGCCTTAAGGTATGGGGATATATATTTTTTGTTATTCCTACCTTTTTTGCATAATATTTTATTATCTTCCATATGGCCTGCCTGCTTATTGGTCTTCCAAATCTATTCAAAAAAACATTGTCTGTCTTTGGTGAAAATCTTGGACGAATATTTTCTATATATTCCTCTAAAAGTTTAAGTCCATCAATATGAACAGGAACTATCCTCTGTTTATCTCCCTTCCCTGTTACCCTTAAAAAACCCCCTTCAAAATCTATATCAAATAAATTTAAAATGCACACTTCAGATACCCTGAGCCCAGATCCATACATAAGTTCTAACAATACCCTGTCCCTAAAGCCATACTTGGTGTTTACATCTGGTGCTTCTATTAAAGAAAACACCTCATCTTTGGTCAACACATCAGGCAAGGTCCTGGTATATTTTGGCCCTTCAAAGAGACGAGCAGGATTTTTATCCATAACATTGTCTGATACCAAAAAATCAAAAAATCCCCTAATAGAGCTGAGCATCCTGGAGAGGGTCTTATTAGAGAGCCCCTTTTGTTTTAGGCTTAAGAAAAACAAAAACAAAATATCCTCATTGACCTCGGTTAATTTTACCCCTTTTTCTTCTAAAAATTCCAAAAAACTCACAAGATCTGATTCATAGGAAGAGATGGAATTTTCAGCTAAACCCTTGACCACTATGAGGTGTTCGATATACCTATCAAGGAGCGGATTTAATAGAACCTTTTTTGATTTGTGCATAACTTTAACTCAGGGACAAATAAAATGGCCACAGCCTATATTTCCCTTGGATCAAACATGGGAAAACCTACAGAAAATCTTTATATCGCAATAGAGCATATAAAAAAAGAATCAAAAATAAAAATAATAAAGACCTCATCTATTTATAAAACAGAGCCCCAGGGGTTAAAAGATCAACCATGGTTCGCAAATCAAGTAATTAAAGTCAATGTAATTGGGTTTACACCTATAACCCTTTTACAAAAATTACTCAAGATTGAGAATATGATGGGAAGAAAAAGGGATATTAGATGGGGCCCTAGGATAATTGATTTAGACTTAATCCTGTTTGACAAACATATTACCCACACATCTGAACTTACCTTACCCCATCCAAGGATGCTTGAGAGGGCCTTTGTATTAATTCCCTTATTAGAAATAGAACCTCAATTAACCACACCAACAGGGAAAAAAATAAAACCCTATCTGGAACAGTTGAATTACAAATTAAAAGGCAATAGGATCTGGCAATATGACTAACCCTAAGACTCAGGGAGATAATTTATGCTTAAATTAATAATAGTTTTTATAGCAGGCTATTTACTCTATAAGCTCATTACTGGAGAAAAAAAACACAAGGTTAAAGAAGATATCTCCAAAAAAATTAAGGCTGGTGAAATGGTAAAAGACCCTATTTGCAACACTTATGTGTCCATAAATTCAGATATACGAGTCAAAGATGGAGATAAGACCTATTACTTTTGTTCTTATGAATGCAGGGACAAATTTTTAAAAAAGAGGAAAGTGGGATAGTGATTCGTGATTTGTGATTCGGGAACAGAAAAAGGAATGAACCACCCCACCAATAACCACTACACCAATACACCACTATACCAATAACCACTACACCACTACACCAGCTAATCACTAATCACGTTATATTGCGCTATGTTCCAGATAGACTTGGCCTGTTTTGCCATCCATAGTTGCCTTTGCGCAAGGCGAGACATATTCCATTTTTCATTTTCTTCAGCAATACGGCGAGTTATCTCAAAATCGCTTTTTTGATAAATTTCTCGCTTTTGTTGAAAATCTTTATTACCCACTTCACGATTTAATTCTGCTTCTAAAATAGTAAAATTACCCAGACGATAAATTGCCGCTTCTAGTTGATTATCTGTAAATTCATCCCATCCATCTTCTGGATTTTCTGGTAATATATGTTCAAGTGTGTATTTCGGACTTTCCATATCATAATCTTTACCTGTCAAATGCTTCTCCATTGCAAAAAGTATATATCTAGCAATTCTCTTATTTCTTGATGAAGAAGTTTTTAAAATCTTTTCTGCAAATGCAGGCTCAAAGCGCTGATCTGGAACATATATATCTTTTAATGCATTTATAATTTCTCTTGTTTCTCGTATATTTTTTTCTGAAATATTTCGGGCTACTTTATTATATATCCTCTCCTGAATATTTGTTGCTAGACTAGATATTACATTATAGCGAAATGAAATTATACTAACGCATCTTAGTATTTGTTCTAGATCTTTTTCATCGAAAACTCTATAGCAAGAAAGAATTAAAGGCCAGGGCTGACGCACCCTAAACATCTTAAGTTCACGAATATATCGTCTCTGTTTTATATTCCATACATTATCTTCAGGATTACCAAGTGCTACATATACATCAATATCTTCTTCCATTTTTCTTATAAGTTCAAATACACTTTTTTTATCTGGAGTAGATTTTCTAATAGTCTTAAAAAGCTCCGCTTCTCTAACAAAACTATTACGACTATTCCAATATGTTCTTAAAAAGGAGGGGAAATCTTCACTGCCTAGTTTCTCTACCATTGCACTCCATCTACGTTCAAGTGCATCTACTTCTGTATCATGTGCTCCCTGTCCATACACTACAGAAAAAAGATAATTCTTCAAAAGGTCTGTGGGAGAAAGTCTAACGCCTCTAGCATTTAATGTTTCAAAGACCCTAAAGGCGTTAAGTTCATCAGTTACTGTGATAACAGTAAAAAACAGCTTGTCAGATATGTCTGTGAGAAATTTGGCGAGTTCCTGCCCATTTTTATTTCTAGCATAAGTGTCCTTCAATTTTTTATAAAACCATTCAAAACCTTTTTTTAACAACCTCTCAGATACTGAAAGGCCTCTTTGGGGAAGTTTTTCCAAAGGAACTAATTTATCTCTATAAAATCCATCATTATTTCTATTTAAAGAAAGTTTGGGTTGAGCCACTAAAGTAACAGGATCAAGATATCCAATATAGGTATTCCTAAGCTGTTCTTCTCTTCTTCTGTTGTTTTCTGGTTCAATTCCCTGTTCTATGAATTCTTTTAGATGTTTTAAAACCGCTAAAGCTAACAGACTCAAAGTAGTAAGCCGCTGTTGACCATCAATTATTTCAAAGACCCTTTGGTCTTTGCTTTGAAACACAAGATATCCCATATAGTGAGCTATCTCTCCGTCTGGCCCAAACATATTTTCAATATCCAACCACAAATCCTCCCATTCATCTTGGCTCCAGCTATAATCCCTTTGAAATCTAGGCACTCTATAAATCAATCCATTTGCTAAAATCTGCCTCCAGGTCTGATTAGTAGTATTAAAATTAACAACTGACATATCTTTATCCCATTATCTGATTTTTAATAATTTCTGTCATAGCCTTTGCTAAATGTGTTTCTTAAGGAAGGACTATTTGAGCTTAAAAAAAATTCTACACAGCATATATATCAGTTTGATATTTATCTAAATCAATTCCCAATTTTTGTTCAAGTTTTTTTCCCATCTCATAAGGGGTGATTAGTTGAAGGGGTAGATTAAAGGTCTTTTGAAAAAGCTCAACAAAGATCTCTTTGGTGGATTTATTTGTAGTGGATAGAAATAAAATCCCTTTAGAAAAATTCCATACAACATCTGTTACTGATGGAACAGCAAGGGTCTTACTAAGAAGCTTTATCCTTAAATTTTCTTTTATTTCCTGCTTTTTTGCCCTGGACAAATATTTTACATCCCCTTGTTCATTGCCCAAGACCTCTTGAATTGCCATTTGATAATATTTTTTAAATACCGCAGGTGGTATTTTCCTCTTATCTATCCTCAGAGAAAAACAGACATATTCACCTTTAAATGGAGATGAAAGTTCAAATTTATTATCTAACATATTGTCAAATGATACCCACCCAAAACTCACTTCATCTGTTACGTCATCAATATCATTGAAGGAAAATTCCTTTAAGAGCCCTGGGATCTTCTCCCAGAGCTCAGAGTCTGCTTCTCCTAACACCCTATATCTGGTTAGCCCAAAAGATGCAGATAAAAATCCCATTTTAGCTAAATTCTCTCTTTTATTTTATTTACTATATTTTCTGCCACAAAACCGTAGTGTTTGAACAATACCCTTCCAGGCGCAGATTTCCCAAATTCATCTATACCTAGGACAAATCCCTTATCCCCAACATATTTATACCATAAATCAGATGAACCCGCTTCCACAGCTACTACAAGTGTAGCCCTTTTGTCCAGTACCATATCCTTATATGAGCTATCCTGTTCATCAAAGAGTTCTGTACAGACCATTGAAACTACCCTTGTTGGAATACCTTCTTTATTTAAGATAGTTGCAGCCTCAACACATATACCAACTTCTGAACCAGTGGCTATTAATATTACCTTTGGATAATCTCCATTTTCTCTTAAAAGAATATATCCACCTTTTTTCGCACCCTCATATTGTTCTCTTTTATTTAATTGTTTTTTTAACCCCTGTCTGGATAGGATGAGTGCCATTGGACCGCTATGTTCACAAAGTGCATGATAATAAGCAGCTGCACACTCTACAATGTCGCAGGGTCTAAATACCTTCAAATCAGGTATAAGTCTGAGAGATGAGACATGCTCAATTGGCTGGTGTGTTGGTCCATCCTCACCAACACCTATAGAATCATGGGTTAATATATATAAGACCTTAAGTTCCATTAAGGAAGATAGCCTTATTGCATTTCTCATGTAATCTGAAAATACTAAAAAGGTTCCACCATAGGGTATAAATCCACTATAAAGAGCCAGGCCATTCATAATTCCTGCCATTGCAAATTCCCTTACACCAAAATGGAGATAATTGGCTCTGGGTGAATCTTTGGTGTAAACTACAGACCTAGAGTGTTTGGTATTATTAGAACCACTTAAATCTGCTGAGCCTCCAATTAATTCTGGAAGGTTAGCTGCCAGTTTATCCAAGATAATCCCTGATGCCTTTCTTGTGGCAATATCTTTTTTATCTTGTAGAAATTCTTCCACATATTTTTCAAAAACCTCAGTAAAATTTGATGGTAGCTCTCTATTTATCCTCCTTAAAAATTCCTTTGCCTCTTCAGGATATAGATTTTTATATTTCTCAAACTCTTTATTCCAGTTATCTTCTAATTTTTTTCCTTTTTCCCTTGCATCCCAGGCCTTATAAATATGCTCTGGGATCTCAAAAGGTGCATATTTCCAGCCCAAATTTTTTTTAGCAGCCTTAACCTCTTCTTCACCCAACGGAGCTCCATGGGTCTTTTCACTTCCAGCAAGATTAGGTGAACCAAATCCAATCTGGGTCTTAAAACAAATTAAAGATGGTCTATCTAGCTCTTTTCTGGCCAGATCAATTGCCCTATAAATTTCATCTGGATTGTGTCCATCAACGTCACATATTACATGCCATCCATAAGATTCAAATCTCTTTTTTATATCTTCTGTAAACCATTTTTCAGTAGGTCCATCAATAGTAATTCCATTATCATCATAAAGGGCTATTAACTTTCCAAGTCCCCATGTGGCTGCAAGGGAACATGCCTCATGGGATATACCTTCCATAAGACATCCATCACCTAAGAGCACATATGTGTAATGATCTACTATTTTAACATCATGTTTATTAAAAGTGGCTGCCAAGATCTTTTCAGCCAATGCCATTCCAACTGCATTGGCAAGTCCTTGTCCAAGGGGACCAGTAGTTGTCTCAACCCCTGGGGTAATACCATATTCAGGATGACCTGGTGTCTTTGATCCAAGTTGCCTAAAATTTTTTATATCTTCTATGGTTAAATCATATCCTGTTAAATGCAGGACAGAATACAAAAGCATAGATGCGTGACCATTTGATAAAATGACCCTATCCCTGTTTGGCCATTTTGGATTTTGAGGATTATGCCTGACAAAATCCCTCCACAATACTTCTGCAATATCTGCCATTCCCATGGGTGCTCCAGGATGTCCTGAATTGGCCTTTTGTATAGCATCCATGGATAAGGCCCTTATTGCATTTGCAAGCTCTCTTCTACTGACCATTATCTTTCCTCCAAAACAAGCCAAAACCTATAACTATTTGTTTTGACTTAATTTATTAAAACTTTATAACAATACACACATCAAATATACGATCATGCAGATAAACAATCAAAACCTTTTGGTCATGTAAATCCTTGACCTGTGCAACTAAGGGATATAGAGAGAAATCTTGAGAGTCAACCTCTTTTTTGCCAAGGTTTATCAACCTCTTTAAAAGGAGCACTTATGCAAAATAATTTTATTTTATCACCTTCACTCCTCTCATGTGATTTTGCCAATCTTGAACAGGAATTAAAAGGCCTTGAGGAGGCAGATATAAAATGGGTCCACTGGGATGTTATGGATGGACATTTTGTCCCCAACATCACCTTAGGGCCACCAATTATCAAAAAATGCAGACCCAAAACCTCCCTTTTTTTTGATGTGCATCTAATGATTGAAAGTCCTGAAATATACCTTAAAGATTTCAAAGAGGCTGGTGCTGATCTCCTTTGTGTCCATGCTGAAGCTTGTATCCATTTGGACTCAGTTGTAAGTAGGATATCAGAGCTAGGGATAAAACCAGCAGTAGCCCTAAATCCACATACTCCCGTGGAAATAATTGAATATATATTGCCAAAACTCTACATGGTCCTTATAATGAGCGTAAACCCAGGATTTGGGGGACAAAAATTTATCCCATATTCTATCCAAAAAATAAAAAAACTAAGGAAAATGATTGATCAGCAGAGGCTGGACACCCTGATTCAGGTAGATGGAGGAGTTACTCTAGAAAATGTAAAGTCCATTATTGAAGCAGGCGCAAATGTAGTTGTCTCTGGCTCTGCATTTTTCAAACATCCACCGTATAAAAAAAGACATAGAGAGTTTATAGAAGCTATTTCAAAAAAATAAAAAAAAGGATATGGTTATGAAAAAAATCATATGCATAATTTTATTTGTTTTTCTGGGAATAGATAACGCAATAGGAGGTGGAAAGATGGTAATTAAAAGCAATTCATATCCAGATGAAGGGATGATGCCCAAAAAATATGTAATGAAGACCATTGGTGGCCAAAACATATCCCCAGAGTTTAGCTGGGAAAATACACCAGAAAACACAAAGTCCTTTGCTTTAATTATGGTTGACCCTCATCCAATTGCCAGAAACTGGCTCCATTGGGCAGTTATCAATATCCCCAAAGATTTAACCAAGCTAGAAGAGGGCTTTTCTCTGTCAAACAAGTGTGCATCTTGCAGGGAACTTATAAATTCGTTTGGATTTAAGGGATACGGTGGACCTCAACCACCCAGAGGCACGGGCAAACATCCTTATGTAACAACCATATATGCCCTTGACTGTGAAAAAATAGATATTCGTGATAATCCCTCTTATGAAGAGCTGATAGATGTAATCACTCCACATATTTTAGATAAAGCCAGTTATACTGGTTATTTTGAACAAAAGTAAATCGAAACCTAATCTATCTAATGGACTTAGTCTTATAAAGAGTTTATCAGCTTAAAAATAGCAGATAAAGGTTATCAAATAAAATATTTACAAAAACAAAAAAATTAATCTGAGGTGGGGAATTTTGAGGATCCTAAAGTGCAAATATTTTATTGACTTTAACAAATAAGGCGGAAGAATTAATTGGATTTTTTTAATAGTCTTTTATAAAAAAAGGGGCCATATGGCCCCTTAATTTATTCTTCAGATACATAAAATGGCCATTTGTGGAAAAACCACTCATTGAAAAGAAGTGGGATAATCCACCAAAAATTCCATACCAATGATTCACCGTGTGGGAAGCGGTGGGAAAGCTCAGCCATATGGTGGTTACCAAGGCCCCAATGTCCAAAGTTTGCAAAATAGAAAAACCAGTAATTAATACCACACAGCACTAATACCCCAACAGTTCTGAAGAAAAATGCAGCCCAACTGTCCACATCTTTCATAGGTACCATGTCATCAAAATAGTGATGCCATATTAAAAATGGAATCAAGGTAAAACCTGCAATCTCTGCAGCGTGTATCCATAAAAACCTGGCAACTTCAGAGGCCCCCTTGGCCTCTTCAAGGTGATGAAAAGTCTCATGGGGTACCCAGAGGTGGGCTATTTTTGTACATATAATCGCAATTACATATCCACCTATAAAGGAAATTCCCATTGAGATAATTCCCTTCCAGGGCTGGGGTATTTGCATTGCGCTCCAAGGCTTCATTCTCCATACATTAGGAGTTAAAAATAAAATAATAATCGCCCATTCCCACCATCCAAATACCCAGTGAACATGTGGAGTTCCTCCAATTTTTGTCCACCAGGGAGTTGCTAGGGCAGGAGTTTTAAAAATTAGGCCAAAAAAAGGTACAATTAATATTGTATAGAAAAATAGAGTAATGAGAGAGCACCAGCCAATTTCCGCTAGACCTGCCTGTGGCTGCTTTAAATTACTTGGCTGAATTGGCCACTTTCCAAAAAATATTGTAACCACAGGATATGTATAAAATCCAATAAGCACAAAACACACAACTGCTACCTGCGCCAATTTTCCTGGTTTTCCAAGTGCTGCCAATTTATAGTAACTTAAGAAATTAAAACCAATCCCGAGCACACGGTAAAAAATAATGTCTATTACAAACCATACCAATACAATATTGGCAATGGTCATTACAATGCCTTTAACTGGTTGCTTTAGGTTTTGAAATGGCCAGTCCCCAAAAAACATATGCTGCCATAGACCAACCAAAATCATCATGGCCAGATACATTACAAATGGGTATGGAAACCATTTAAATATTCCTCTGGGATCACTAAATATAAACCATGTGATCCACGCAATTATAAAGAAACAAATAAAAGAAATGATTCCTGTTAAGGGCTGTCCCCATCTTGGTTTAAGTGTTCCATGAGCCATACACCTCTCCTTTTACTTTTTCTCATTAAAATTTTTATCTCCCCCTACCTTAATTGCGTAGTGTTCCCCATTTAAAGACACAACGCTTTTAACTCATTGTAATTAATAAAATGGGGGCGTTTTAGCCCCCATTAATTAATAAATTTATTTTTTATTTCTAGAGCTTAGTTCTGGAAAGTCCCAATAAAAGTATTCGTTTTCACCCCTTTCAACGCCCTGCTCTTTTTTCTTGATCTCCTGTTCTCTGAGTTCAATCCTTCTAATCTTGCCACTTATGGTCTTGGGTAATTCATCGACAAACTGGATTATTCTGGGTATCTTAAACTTAGCAAGCACATCTATAGTGTGTTTAAAAAGTTCCAGGGCAAGCTCTTTTGAAGGTGTGTAACCTTCATTTAAAATCACAAAGGCCTTTACCAACTGATATCTGTGGGGATCTGGAGAACCTACAACTGCAGCCTCTGCAACTGCTGCGTGTTCAACAAGGGCACTTTCAACTTCAAATGGTCCAACACGATAGTCAGATGACTTAATAACATCATCTGCCCTTCCAACAAACCACCAGTAGTTGTCCTCATCAAAATATGCCCTATCACCAGTGTAGTAATAATCACCAACAAACACCTCTTTCATCTTCTCTGGATTGCCAATATACTCAGTAAACAGGCCAATTGCCCTCCAATTTTTAAGTCTCACACAAATATGTCCTGTTTCATTTGGCTTTGTAACTTCATTGCCATCATCATCTACAAGGACCATATCGTACATATAAGATGGTCTGCCAAAGGAACCTGCCCTCATCTTCCCTTCCATCCATGGTGGATTTCCAATCATGGCTGTGGATTCTGTTTGCCCATAAAAATCTCTGATCTCGGTATTTGTTGCCTTTTTCCATTGATTAATCACTTCTGGATTCAAAGGCTCACCTGCACTCACTGAATATTTAAGTGCTGAAAAATCAAACTTATCCAAGTCCAGATTAATAAACATCCGCCAGGCTGTGGGAGGTGCACAGAAGACATTAACCTTATATTTTGAAATAGCCTCAAGGTATTTGTTTCCGTCCAATGCCTTAAAGAAAAATCCTGTTGCAGTGGCACCTACATTTAAAGGAGCAAAAAAGCTACTCCATGCCCATTTTGCCCATCCAGGAGCAGACAGATTATGATGAATATCTCCAGGTGCAACACCAATCATAACAGAGGTAGACAAATGACCAACTGGATATGAGGTAGCTGAATGTCCCACCCTCTTTGGTAAACCAGTGGTACCTGATGTAAAGAAACAAAATAAAATGTCATCTTTCTTTATCTTTGCTCCTTCAGCTTCACCAGATTCCTTCTCCACTTCACTATAGGATGTCCATCCGTCCCTTTGACCCAGTACAAGCTTTACCTTTGGTTCCTTTCCTGTTGCCTTTAAGGTCTCATCCATTACTGCAGCTGAGGCCTCATCTGCTACAATTACATCAGGTGGATAGGTTTCAAATCTGAACTCAAGTTCTCTAGCTGTCATGGTAGTTGCAGTGGGAACAATTATCAGTCCACCTTTAAGACAGGCAAAGGATGCAAACCAGGTCTCAGGAACAATGGGAATCATCATATACATATTATCACCTTGATTAACACCGCTTTTCCTGAGAAAATTAAGCACCTTATTACCATTTGCTGCTAATTCAACATAGGTAAATTTTTTATCCTCTCCATTCTCCAAATTCACCCAGATAAGTGCATCCTGCTCTCCCCTCTCTTTTACATGCAATCCCTCAAAGATTTCCTCTGCCCAGTTAAAATATTCTGGGAGCTCAGCCTTGTTTAAGTCATCAAAAAATGCTTTGGCTGCCTTGTCTCTGGCTTCTAAGTCAGCCATTTGGTTAATTTCCATAACCTTCTTGTAATAGTCTTGCATTGCCATACACCCACTCCTTTATGTTTTTAATTTTAAACCTTAAATATTACTTCTATTACATTACAACTTTGCGATTTTATTATGTGTATCTAAACATTGTTTAGATTAAGAAGCAACATTTTTCCTATTGCTTCTTACAAAACATATTTTTTATTTCCTCAGCAAATTCATGTGCACTCACCTGTTTTTTTGCTATCTTTTCTACCATATTTTGCAGTGTGCCATCCTTTTCTAAAGAATCTATTATTGGTACAAGGACCTGAGATTCAATTGCATTGATAAGTTGCACCCTGGCTTTTCTTTTTTCTCTTTGTTCAAAGATCTTTTCATCCTCTAAAAACTTTAGATGTTCATCTATCTTTTTTCTCAATTCATCTATTTCTTCTGCATATTTTATTGGATTTGCCGTGGTCCCTAATTTAACAATAGGAGGTTTCCATCCCCCTGGACATTCCTGCATCATATCCAAGGCTCGCATAAGGTCCATGTATAATTTTGCTGCATTAGGCTGATCACCCTTATTAATTACAAATATGTCCGCTATTTCCATAATACCAGCCTTAATAGTCTGAACATCATCTCCCATGCCAGGAGTTAAGACAACCAAAATTGTATGCGCATTATTCATAATATCAACTTCCGACTGTCCAGTTCCAACTGTTTCAATAATTATTACATCTTTTCCCATTACATCCAGCACATGTATTGCATCTTCAACAGCAGCAGAAAGTCCTCCTAAAGCACCTCTGGTAGCCAGGCTCCTTATAAATACACCACTATCACCAGCATGATCTTGCATCCTCACCCTATCGCCTAAAAGCGCTCCACCAGTAAATGGAGAAGTGGGATCAACTGCTAAAACACCAACGGTCTTTCCCTGTTTTCTATATGAACTTATCAAAAAATCTGTAATTGTTGATTTTCCCGCACCTGGTGCGCCTGTTATGCCAACTACACGTGCCTGTCCAGTATGCGGATAAATATACTTAATAACCTCCTTGGCCTCTGGTATCCTGTCTTCTAAATTTCTTATAAGACGAGAAACAACCCTAACATCCCCCTCCCGTATGCGATTTAAGATTTTTTCTAATTTTTGCTGATCCATATAATCCACCTTAAATATTCTTACACAAGCTCTTCTCTAACCTTTACATTCTCATCTATCCACTTCTTTATCTCTTCAAGTGGAGTCCCTGGAGTAAACACGGCCTTAATTCCATGATCATAGAGATATTGAAAATCCTGTTCAGGTATAATACCTCCACCTATAACAACTATATCGTCTGCCCCTTTTTCTTTAAGCAACTTAACCACTTTTGGGAAAAGTTCCTTATGGGCACCAGAGAGACAGCTAAGGCCGATCAAGTCCACATCTTCTTGCAGCGCTGCCTCAACAATCTGCTCAGGTGTCTGGTGACATCCCGTGTAAATCACCTCATAACCTGAATCCCTAAAAAATCTAGCCAGGATCCTAGCCCCCCTATCATGCCCATCTAAACCTGGCTTAGCTACCATTATACGCAATTTTCTATTTGCCATCCTACCTACTCTCCTTGAAATTTATACATTTTATGCGCAACTATTTATTTGGGAATTGTGCTTTTTATCTTAAAAAAATCCAGGATCCCTATATACTCCATATACTTCCCTATATACATCACATATTTCCTGTTCTGTAGCCAATGCCTCAACAGCTTCAATACAATATGGCATAACATTCTCATCTTTTTTACAGGCATTTCTAAGATTATCCAGGGCCTTTTTTACAGCCTTATCATCCCTTCTCCTCTTGACCTCCTCAAGCCTTTTTAGCTGTTCCTTCTCAACCCTTTCATCTATCTCTAAAATAGGTATCTCCTGCAGCTCCTCTGTAACATACTTATTTACTCCAACAACTACCTTTTCCCCATTTTCCACCTGTTGCTGGAACTTATATGCCGCATTTGCTATCTCCATCTGGGGATATCCCTGCTCAATTGCAGCCAGCATACCACCCATATTATCTATCTTTTCAATATATTCCCATGCCGCCTCTTCCATCTCTTTGGTCAATTTTTCAACAAAGTATGACCCTGCCAATGGATCTATTGTATTGGCAACACCTGTTTCTTCTGCAATTATCTGCTGAGTCCTGAGCGCTATTTGCACTGCATGTTCTGTTGGCAAACAATATACTTCATCTAAAGAATTTGTATGCAGGGATTGAGTTCCACCAAGTACTGCTGCCAACGCTTCTACTGCGGTCCTAACTACATTGTTATATGGTTGTTGAGCAGTCAAAGAACATCCCGCTGTCTGTGTATGGAACCTCATCCACCAGGAGCGTGGATTCTTGGCCTTATATCTGTATCTCATCACATGGGCCCATATCTTTCTTGCAGCCCTCATCTTACAGATCTCTTCAAAGAAATCTATATGAGAGTTAAAGAAAAATGAAAGCCGTGGTGCAAATTCATCTGGATCTAACTTCTTGGTCTTCATGGCATGCTCAACGTATTCCATGCCATCCCTCAAAGTAAAAGCCAGCTCCTGTACTGCTGTAGATCCTGCTTCCCTTATGTGATAACCAGATATGGATATTGTATTCCACTTGGGCACATATTTTGTCCCAAATTCAATGGTATCGCTGATTAATTTCATGGATGGCTCAGGTGGAAGCATAAAGGTCTTCTGGGCAATAAACTCTTTTAACATGTCATTTTGTATTGTTCCACCTATTTTATCTAAAGGAACGCCCTGCTTTTTGGCACACGCAATATACATGGACCACATTACTGTAGCAGGAGGATTTATGGTCATGGAAGTGGTCACTTCTCCAAGGGGAATCCCATCAACCAGGACAAGAAAATCTTCCAATGTATCAATTGCAACACCACACTTTCCAACTTCACCAGCTGATCTTGGACTGTCTGAGTCATATCCCATGAGAGTTGGGAAATCAAAGGCAGTGCTAAGGCCAGTTTGTCCTTCCTTTAAAAGTAAATGCCACCTTTCATTGGTATCCTTGGCAGTGCCAAGACCTGAAAACATCCTGTATGTCCAGATCCTCCCCCTATATCCAGTATGGTGGATTCCCCTTGTATAGGGATATTGACCAGGAAAACCAATATCCTTTTCAAAGTCTAAATCCTTTATATCTTCAGGTGTATAAAGCCTCTTTATTTCATGATCTGATACCGTGGAAAACCTTTCTTTCCTCTCTGGCCTTTTTGCAATTAATTTCTTAACTTCATCTTCCCACTTCTTTCTTAGAGAAGAACACTTATTTAAAAGTTCTTCTGCAAAATATTTTAACATAAAAACCACTCCTAAAAAATTTATTCATATTCATAAAATCCTTTTCCTGTCTTTCTCCCCAATCTACCAGCAGCAACATAGGACTTCAGTAATGGACATGGCCTATATTTGGGATCACCATAGCCTTCAACCAGCACGTTTAATATTGCAAGCACTGTATCAAGACCAATTAAGTCTGCCAGAGCCAGAGGTCCCATTGGATGATTCATTCCAAGTTTCATAATATTGTCTATACCCTCTTTTGTTGCCACCCCTTCATAGAGTTCCCATATGGCCTCATTTATCATAACCATTAGTACCCTATTTGAAACAAAACCAGGAACATCCTTACACTCAACAGGGACCTTACCCATCTTCTCAGATACCTGCTTAATGGTCTCAGTCACCTCTGGAGCAGTTTCTAATCCATTAATTATCTCCACCAATTTCATAACTGGCACAGGATTCATAAAATGCATACCAATTACCTTCTCTGGCCTATTTGTACACGCAGCGATCTGGGTAATTGGCAGAGAAGATGTGTTTGTTGCTAAAATTGCATGCTCTGGGGCCAGTCTGTCTAGTTCTGAAAACACCTTTGCCTTAATATCCATCTTTTCAATAACCGCCTCAATAACAAGATCACATTCTTTGGCAGGATCAAGTTTATCTGATAAGGTAATCCTTGATAAAATCTTGTCTTTCTCATCCTCGCTAATCTTTCCCTTGGACACATTTTTACTCAAGATCTTCTTAATATTATTTAATCCCTTTTCAGCCAATTCCATTGTTATGTCATTTAAAACTACTTCATATCCAGCCTGGGCTGATACCTGAGCTATCCCATTGCCCATTTGACCTGCACCAACTACCATTATCTTTTTTATATCCATAAAATTACCTCCATTTAATTTAATTTTAATTAACCCTCTACCTTAATTAACATTGCATCTCCCTGGGCAAGGCCTGAGCAAATACCACAAACCCCAACTCCTCCTCCTCTTCTCTTAAGCTCATATGCAAGGGTCATTACAATCCTCGCCCCTGTAGCCCCAATGGGATGACCATATGCAATAGCACCACCATTTACATTCACTTTTTTGTCCATTTCTTCTTTTGACAGACCCAAGACTCTTCTACCACTAATAAGGGTCACTGCTGCAAAGGCCTCATTTATCTCTATTAAATCAATATCCTTAATATTCAGGTCATTTTGGTCCAAAACCTTCTTAATAGACAGACCAGGAACCAGGGCAATATCTTTGGTTGGCTGTGATACTTCTGCATAATCCATCACACTAAAAAGTATTTTAAGCCCTAGTTCTTCGGCCATCTCCCTGCTCATCAAAAGACAAACACCTGCTCCATCATTTATACCTGGTGCATTCCCAGCAGTAATTGAACCAGGCTCACCTGTTACTGTTGACTTGTGATTAAATACAGGGGGCAACTTGGCTAAAGTTTCCAGGGTAGTATTGGGCCTTGGCTGTTCATCTGTATCAAATACTTCAATATTTTTCCCCACCTTCACTTCCACTCCAAATAGCTCGTCATCCAATCTACCCTCTTCCATTGCACGCTTTGCAGTCATTTGAGAACGATACGCCCACTGGTCATTATCCTGCCTTGTAAAACCAAATTCATCACTGGTTTCAGAACCGTGGATGGCCATGTGACGGTTATAAAAAGGATCCCACAGACCATCATAAACCATAAGATCTAGAACATCTGCATTTGGAAGACCCATTCTATGTCCCCACCTCATATTTTTTAAGGCAAAAGGACAGTTGGACATGGATTCCATCCCACCTGCAATCACTATCTCTGCACGTCCTGTTTGAATGAGCTGAACACCTAAATCAATGGCCTTTATCCCAGAAGAACAGACTTTATTTATGGAAATAGAAGGAATATACTCAGGAAGACCTGCCAAAATCGCGGCCTGTCTGGCAGGGACCTGACCACAGCCAGCAGGCACTACCTGCCCCATAATTACATAATCTATGTCCTCTACATTTATCTTGTCTGATACTCTTCTTAAAACTTCCTTTATTGCCAATGCACCTAGCTGGGGAGCATCATATTGTTTTAATTTTCCACCAAATCTTCCAAATGGAGTTCTACAGGCTTCAACACATACAACTTCCCTTGCTTTGTATTGCAATTTTTTCTTGACCTTTCCCATTCCTTTAAAATCTACTTCCCTCTTACCATAATCAGCAATCTTTGCATCCTTATAAACATCTTGTCTATTTAATTCTAATTTTTGAACAAATTTTTTCATTATGATTCTCCAATATAAATTTTATAGTTGGACCTATATTACATTAAATATCCATTTTTTGTCAACACAATTTTAACATAAATTGACAAAGTCAATGCACATTAAAATTGTGTTTTTTATTTTTTAATCAAGGGCCAGCTATAAACTGGCCCTAATTCTCGCTATTTACCTAATTTAGCAAGTGCTTCTTTTACTTCTTCAACAGATGCCTCTTCTTCTATTGTAGAAATATCACCAATATCTTCATTACTCCATACCTTTTTAAGTACCCTTCTCATGATCTTACCACTTCTAGTCTTTGGAAGTATATCAACAAATTCAATGCCTTTAAATACCACTATTGGACCCAGGGCATTTCTTACGTATGCTATAAGTTCTTTTTCCAATTCTTCTGAAGGCTCATATCCAGATTTAAGTACTACCAACCCGAGACATATCTGTCCCCTGAGCTCATCAGGCACTCCAACAACTGCAGCCTCACCAACAGCTGGATGATTTACAAGGGCGCTTTCAACCTCAATTGTCCCTATTCTGTGGTCTGAAATCTTGATAACCTCATCTGCACGTCCGGAGAACCACACATATCCGTCTTCATCTATTGTCGCAGCATCACCACAATAGTAAGAACCAGTTGTGGCCAAAGTATTTTCCCAATACTCATCCTTATATTGCTCTGGATTTTCCCACAATGTGGCTGTTAAACCAGGCCATGGTCTTTTAATTATCATTGTGCCTTTTTCGCCTGGCAGTAAAGTTCTGCCTGTGAGTTCATCTACCACCTCTGGGACAATGCCAGGAACAGGATATGTTGCAGATCCTGGTTTTATTGGAAATAGTTGAAGTCCATATGGATTGGCAAAAAGTGGACCTGAAGATTCTGTCTGCCACATGTGGTCAATTACAGGGATTCTATCCTTAAAAACCTTTTTCTGGAGCCATTCCCAGACTGGTGGATTTAAGACCTCACCAGCACTAAACACCCTCTCAAGAGAGGAGAGGTCGTGCTTTTCCGCCTGTTCAATTCCAAGCATCAAAAGGGCCCGAGCACCTGTTGGGGATATCCACCAGCCAGTTGCCTTATATTTCTCAATAATAGCCCACCACATATCCTTTTCAGGATAATTTGGCGTACCTTCATAAAGAATAGAAGTACAACCAGCTAAAAGTGGTTCATAAACATTGTAGCTGTGTCCAACAATCCATCCTATATCAGAGGTACAGAACCACACATCTTCTGGTTTTCTTCCATAGATCCACTGTCCCATACAATAAATATAGATCTGATATCCGCCGTGCCGTTGTACAGTTGGTTTTGGTTTTTTTGTTGTGCCTGATGTCGGAAGTATAAAGAGTGGTTCATTAGCCTCAAGTTCTACATATCCTCCATCCTGTCCTTCTCCTCCATTTAAAAACTCTTCCCAAGTAATATCTCTGCCCTTTTCCATGTTAACGGAATATTCACCAACCTTGTACCCAGGCCTTGAGAATACAGCCACTGTACCAACCTTGTAATCAGCCATCTGCAGGCCTTTATCAAACATATCTTTTAGAGAAACCATCTTTCCTGCCCTGGATCCAATATCCTGAACAAGGGCAACCTTTGGTTTTGTTAGATCTATCCTGTCTGCTATAGCCTTTGAAGAAAAACCAGCGAATACTGCTACATGGATGGCACCAATCCTAGCACAGGCCAGCATTGCAGCTGCAGCATCGGCAGACATGGGCATATAGAGCATTACCCTATCGCCCTTTTCCACACCCACACCCCTCAAAGCAGCAGCATACTTTTCCACTAACTCAAGGAGTTCCTTATAGGTGAGGATCCTGTCTTCTCCCCTCTCTCCACTAATTTCAATAAATGCGGGCTTATCTCCATACCCTTTGAGAATCTTATAATCCAAACAATTATAACAGATATTTGTTGTTCCACCAACAAACCATCTAAATGTGGGATACTCCCAAACAAAGGTCTTTTCCCATGGTTTAAACCAGTGAATATTGTTCATACACCATACAGCTGCCTCATTCCAGAATCCTTCAGGATCATTCTTTGCGTACTCCCACATTTTCTTGTAATCTCTTAAAAAAAGCTTACCCATCTTCCCCTCCTTTCTATAAGGTTTATAAAAACTTAAAAAAACCAGACACCAAATTTTATAGACCAAACACCTCCTTGGCAAATTCACCAAAGGATCCCAGATCTTCACAAACAGCAATACCAGCCTCCTTTAAAGCTGCGATCTTTGCCTTGGCAGTTCCCTTTTTACCACTAATAATAGCTCCTGCATGTCCCATTCTCCTGCCAGGAGGTGCTGTAAGCCCAGCTATAAATCCAACAACTGGCTTAGTCATATTTTTTTTAATAAACTCAGCAGCCCTCTCTTCTGCATCTCCTCCAATCTCTCCCACCATAACTACCCCTTTGGTATCTTCATCTTGTTCAAAGGCCGCCAGTGCATCTATAAAATTTGTGCCTATTATAGGGTCCCCTCCAATACCAAGACAGGTGGTCTGTCCAATACCCATTTGTGTGAGTTGATACACAACTTCATATGTCAGTGTTCCAGATCTGGAAACAACTCCAATTGGTCCACCTGGTTTATGGATGTGACCTGGCATAATGCCTACTTTACACTCACCAGGGGTAATAATTCCAGGACAATTTGGCCCAATTAACCTGCACTTTTTACCCCTTAAATAATTTTTTACCTTGAGCATATCCAGCGCAGGAATCCCCTCAGTTATTGCGACAATCACTTCAATTCCTGCATCTATCGCCTCTAAAATAGCATCTGCTGCAAAGGCTGGTGGCACAAATATTAAAGAACAATTTGCCCCAGTTTTCTCTTTTGCTTCCATCACAGTATTAAAAACAGGAACATCGTCCATCTTCATTCCGCCTTTTCCAGGAGTCACCCCTGCAACCACCTTAGTCCCATAGCTAATACACTGTCTTGCATGAAAACTACCTTCTTTTCCTGTTATACCCTGAACTACTACCCTGGTATCTTTGTTAACAAATATACTCATGGCCTACTCCTTATACTACCTCTGCAATCATCTTTGCAGCCTCTTTTAAGTCTTTAGCAGTTTTTAAATTCAACCCTGAATTTAGCAAAATTTCCCGTCCTTTCTCAGCATTGGTACCTTCCATTCTCACCACCACAGGCACATGCACTCCGACCTTTTTGGCTGCTGCAACCACACCTTCTGCAAGTACATCGCACCTCAAAATTCCACCAAATATATTAATTAATATTGCCTTTACATTCTTATCGCTGAGTAAAATTTTGAATCCATTTTCTACCATCTCAGCGCTGGCACCACCACCAACATCTAAGAAATTAGCTGGTTCGGCCCCAGCCCTTTTAATCAAGTCCATGGTAGCCATTGCAAGGCCAGCTCCATTTACAATATTTCCAACATTTCCATCTAATTTAATGTAATTTAAACCGTATTTTGACGCCTCAACCTCTAATGGATCCTCTTCTTGTATATCTCTTAGCTCCATTATCTCCTTATGCCTAAAAAGACCATTATCGTCAAAGTTTATTTTTGCATCTAAAGCTATCCACTTACCTTCCTTAGTTAAAATAAGAGGATTTATTTCAACAAGGGAACAATCAAGGTCTACAAATATTGAGTAAAGGGATTTTACTATGGCCATAAGGGGCTTTTGTAACTCTTTCTCAATATTTAACCCAAAGGCTATGTTCCTCAAATTGTGGCCACTTATGCCTATTAATGGATCAATAAAGACCTTTATTATCTTTTCAGGACTTTTTTCTGCCACCTCTTCTATGTCCATACCACCAGCTTCGCTTGCCATTATCACTATCTTTTCTGAAGAACGATCCATTACAACTGCCATATAGTATTCTTTCTCAATGTTTAATCCCTCTTCCACCAATACTTTTCTCACCACCTTACCTTGTGGACCAGTTTGGTGGGTAACTAAAACCATATTGAGCATAGAATCTGCTAATTGAGAGACTTCATCGAGAGAATTGGCCAGTTTTACACCACCTGCCTTTCCCCTGCCTCCAGCATGCACCTGTGCCTTTATAACCACTGGAAAGGCACCAAGCTCCTTTGCAGCATCTATTACCTCTTGTTTTGTAAAGGCCACCTTTCCTTTTGGAACAGGTATGCTGTATTTTTTAAATATCTCTTTTGCCTGATACTCATGTATTTTCATGGATATCCACCTTTTAAATTTTACTTTTCCATTTTAGATTTCCCATTCACTTAACTAGCCTTTTTACGCACCTATCATTTACCTCATACAACTTTCTATTCTTTAGAACAAAATTCAGTGAGTACTCCATGGGTGGATTTAGGATGCAAAAATGCCACCTTTTTGCCTCCAGCACCTGGAACAGGTTCTTCATTTATGAGCTTACATCCAGCATCCTTTGCCTTTGCTAATTGTGCCGCAATATCATCACTATAATATGCAATGTGGTGGACGCCTTCTCCATTTCTCTGCAAAAATTTGGCAATGGGACTATCTTCAGCAGTGGGCTCAAGGAGCTCTAAATGAACCCCTCCAATATCAAAAAAAGCTGTCTTGACCTTTTGTGTAGGAACTTCCTCAATTTTCTCACACTTTAGCCCTAATGCATTTTCATAAAATCTTACTGCTTCATCTAAAGATTTTACTGCTATTCCAATATGGTCTATTTTTTGTAACATATCTTACTCCTCTCATTTATTAGTGAACGTTGAGCAATGATTCGTGATTAGTGAATAGGAAAAGGAATGAACCACTACACCAATAACCACTAACCACTACACCACTATACCACTAACCAATATACCAATAACCAATAAACCACTATACCACTACACCACTAACCACTACACCAATTTTTACTCCTCTTATTTTACATTGGTATATTGCCATGTTTTTTCGGTGCCCTGGCATCTCTCTTGGTCTTAAGTAATTCCAGTGCAGCAACAAGTTTTGGTCTTGTAGCTCTTGGCTGAATCACTGCATCAATATAACCCCTCTCAGCAGCCCTGTAGGGATTAGCAAATAGTTCTTCATATTCAGCAATCTTCTCCTTTCTCTTTTCTTCAGGATTCTCTGCAGCCTTTATCTCTTTTCTGTATATTATATTCGCAGCACCTGAAGCACCCATTACTGCTATCTCAGCTGTAGGCCATGCATACACTACATCCGCCCCTAGGTCCCGAGAACACATAGCAAGGTACGCACCACCATAGGACTTTCTTGTAATAAGCAACATCTTGGGCACAGTTGCTTCTGAATAACACCATAGAAGTTTTGCCCCGTGTCTGATTATGCCACCCCATTCTTGATCTGTACCAGGAAGGTAACCTGGAACATCTGCTATTGTTAGCAGAGGAATATTAAAGGCATCACAAAATCTAATAAATCTTGTTGCCTTATCAGAGGCATTGATATCTAAACAGCCTGCAAATACCTTGGGTTGATTTGCAATGATTCCTATGGGATGTCCATTTAACCTGGCAAAACAAACCACTATATTTTGTGCATAGTATTCATGTGGTTCAAAAAATTCTCCATTATCAACAATTGCCCTTATAACTTCCTTCATATCATAGGGCTGATTTGGGTTATCTGGAATAATCTTATCTAACTCAGGTGCTTCCCTGTTTGGTGCATCTGTTGGAGGCTCATATGGAGGATCTTCCATATTATTAAGTGGCAAATATGAAAGCAATTTTTTTATTTTCATTATAGCGTCTTCATCTGATTCGCATGCAAAATGAGCAACTCCACTTTTCTCATTATGGACCATTGCGCCACCCAAATCTTCAAAACTCACTTCCTCACCTGTCACAGACTTGATAACCTGTGGACCTGTTATAAACATAAAACTGGTCTTTTTCACCATAAAAATAAAATCTGTCATTGCAGGGGAATAAACAGCACCGCCAGCAGTTGTACCCATTATAGCAGAAATTTGAGGAATAACACCTGATGCATTTGAGTTCCTGAAAAATATCTGTCCATATCCAGATAAGGCATCCACCCCTTCCTGGATCCTTGCACCACCAGAGTCATTAAATCCAATCACAGGAACACCTACTTTCAAAGCCAGATCCATAACCTTACAGATCTTTTTTGCATGCATCTCTCCCAGGCTCCCAGCCCTGGCTGTAAAATCTTGAGAATAGGCACAAACTGGTCTCCCATTGACAAGGCCAAAACCAGTAACCACCCCATCTGCAGGTATATTCACCTTTTCCATGCCAAAATTTGTGCACCTGTGCTTTACAAACATATCAACTTCTTGGAATGTCCCGTTATCAAATAAAAGATCCAACCTTTCCCTTGCTGTAAGTTTACCTTTTTCCTTATGTTTTTTTATGGCCTCCTCTCCCCCCATTTTCATTACTTCTTGTTCCAGTTCCTTTAGTTTTTTTATCTTTTCTTCTGTGGTCAGGGCCATACAAACTCCTTTTGTTTATTATTTACAATATATATTTAATCTCACTAATCCCTATATTCACCAAAAACTTCCCTCAAAACCCCACAAATTTCGCCAATAGTGGCATATTCCTTAACCGCTTCAAGGATTGGGTCCATTAGGTTCTCATCTCCCCTTGCAGCATCCTCTAACCTCTTTAAACATGCCTCTACCTTAGAATTGTCCCTCTGTTCCCTTACCTTTTTGACCCTTTCTACCTGTCGTTTTTCAACTTCTTTATCTATCTTTAAAATTGGGACTTTTACAGTATCTTTGGATTGAAATTCATTTACTCCTACAATTATCCTGTCTTTAGTCTCTATCTGTCTTTGATATTCATAAGCAGAATCTTCTATCTGTCTCTGGATAAATCCTGCCTCTATAGCAGATATCACACCTCCCATATCATCAATTTTTTGAATTAATGAAAAAGCATCTTCTTCTATCTTATCAGTAAGCTGTTCAACTAGATAAGAACCACCCAAAACATCTATTGAATTTGCCACACCAGACTCATAGGCAATAATCTGCTGAGTTCTCAGGGCAGTTCTCACAGAATCTTCTGTTGGGAGGGTAAGGGCCTCGTCCTTGGAATTTGTGTGCAAGGATTGAGTACCACCAAGTACTGCAGCCAATGCCTGCAGGGCCACCCTAACAACATTATTGTCAATTTGCTGGGCTGTTAGGGTATGTCCAGCAGTCTGGGTATGAAACCTGAGCATACATGCCCTTGGATCTGTTGCACCAAAACGCTCTTTCATGATCTTTGCCCACATACGCCTTGCTGCCCTGAATTTTGCAACTTCTTCTATTATATCAGTAGTTGCGTTAAAGAAAAAGGAAAGCCTTTTTCCAAAGACATTTACATCCAGCCCAGCATCAATTGCAGTTTGAACATATGTACATCCATTGGCCAGGGTAAATGCCACTTCCTGAACAGCTGTTGAACCTGCTTCCCTGATATGATAACCTGAAATAGAAATTGTATTAAAAAGTGGCGTATTCTTAGTGCACCACTCAAATATATTTGTTATAATCCTAAGTGATGGCCTTGGCGGAAAGATATATGTTCCCCTGGCAACATATTCTTTTAAAATATCATTTTGAATAGTACCCCTAAGCTTTTCCCTTGGAACCCCTTGCTTTTCTCCAACTGCCACATACATGGCAAGGAGTATTGATGCTGGAGAATTAATGGTCATGGAAGTAGAAACTTTATCCAAAGGGATCTGATCAAATAAAATCTCCATATCAGCTAAAGAATCTATTGCCACTCCAACCTTTCCAACTTCTCCTTTGCTCATTGGATGGTCAGAGTCATATCCAATCTGGGTGGGTAGATCAAAGGCCACAGAGAGTCCTGTCTGTCCTTGCTCCAGTAGATATTTATACCTTTCATTGGTCTCTTTGGCAGTGGCAAAGCCAGCATACTGCCTCATGGTCCACAGCCTGGAGCGGTACATTGTGGGCTGCACACCCCTTGTAAAGGGATACTGGCCTGGAAATCCCAGCTTTTCCAAATATTCGTCATCTATTTCTTTGGGAAGTCCAAATCGGGGCAGATCAAGCCCTCCCGTGGTTTTAAATTCCTTTTTTCTCTCAGGGAACCTTGCTAAAACTTTTGATAAAACCTTTTCTTCCCATTCTTTATATTTTGGATGATTTGACATGTCCCACCCCTTTTTCCTTAAAAAATTTTAGTTTAAAAGCACATCTTTCAGTTCTGATGCCACCTTTGATGCCACTACCCTGGGATCTTTGTCTAAATTTGTATCCACTGAATCTATCTTTTTCTCTATATCACTTCGTATCATCTCTATAACCCAGTCAGTGATTTCCTTTTTTCTATATTCAATGCGCTTTTGTTGTTTTATCCCTTTTTTCTCATTTTCTAAGTAAATTTTTTCCATTGCATGGTAAAGCTTATCTACCCCTTTCCCTTCAGAGGCAATTGTAAGTATTACTTCTGTTCCCTTTTCCCTGGCAATCTCATTTAATTCCACAGCCAGCATCTGTGCCTCAGGCTTGTCTGCCTTATTCACAACCATAACATCAGCCACTTCCATAAGTCCTGCCTTTAAGGCTTGAATATCGTCACCCAGTCCTGGGGCAGACACAAGGGCGGTTACATCAGCAATCTTTACTATATCTATCTCAGACTGTCCTACTCCCACAGTCTCTATAATGATGGGATTACATCCACTAGATGCCAATATCCTGCACACTGCACCTGCTGATGCACAAAGCCCACCCAACCTACCACGGGTGGCCATGGACCTAATCACAACATCCATATCAAGGGAATGTTCCATCATCCTTATTCTATCCCCGTGGATTGCACCACCAGACAAAGGAGAAGAGGGATCAACAGCTATCACACCAACCCTTTTGCCAAGTTTCCTGCAGTATCCGACTATCTTTCCTGTTAAGGTGGATTTACCAGCCCCAGGAGGACCAGTGATACCAAAGACCATTGTACTATCAATTGCCTCCTTGTCCAGGGAAGACAATAAATCTTCAACTAAAACATCCCCATTTTCCACCATGGTAATAGCCCTGGCAATGGCCCGGGGCGATCTTTCTTTTATTCCTTTAATTATTTGTTCTATGTTCATTTATTTTCACACAATTCTCTAAAGGTTTTGATTATTTCTTCCATTGGAGTACCTGGAGTAAATACCTTTTTAATCCCTCTTTTCTTTAATTCTTCAATGTCCTCTTCTGGAATTATCCCTCCGCCAATAACTGGTATATCCGATGCCCCATGTTTTTTTAAGGCATCTACTACCTCTGAAAATAGTTCCATATGGGCACCAGACAAGGATGATAGGCCAACCACGTCCACGTCCTCTTGAATGGCCGCCATTGCTATTTCCTCAGGAGTACGTCTAATTCCAGTATAAACAACCTCAAAACCACTATCCCTAAGTGCCCTAGCTATACACTTTGCCCCCCTATCATGACCATCTAGTCCTGGTTTACCAATAAGCACCCTATAAACTTTTTTCTCCCCCATAAAAGCCCCCACTTCAAAATTTTTAAGGCCCAGATAAAATGGGCCTTATTATTTCCTAAATCTTTATCTTTGCCACTAAATTTTTCACTGCTTCAACAGACTTTTTAAAGGCCTCTTCCTCTTCTGGAAGTAGTTCTATTTCTATTACTTCTTCTACACCATTTCCTCCAAGTTTTACAGGAACCCCTACAAAATAACCACCAACATTGTACTCCTTATCACAATAAGCAGCACAGGGGAGAATACGTTTTTTGTCCTTTAAAATAGATTCAGCCATTTGTACTGCAGCAGCTGATGGAGCAAAAAATGCACTTCCTGTTTTAAGCAGAGATACTATCTCTCCTCCGCCTTTTCTGGTTCTCTCAACCATCGCATCTATCTTTTCCTTTGGCAAAAGCTTAGTTATAGGGATGCCTGCAACTGTGGAATACCTTGGTAGAGGTACCATCTGATCTCCATGTCCGCCAAGCACAAATGCTGTAACATCTTCCACTGATACATTTAGTTCCATTGAAATAAATGTCCTGAACCTGGCTGAATCCAAAATACCAGCCATTCCAACCACCCTATTTGTAGGAAACCCACTTACCTTGTGGGCAACATAGACCATGGCATCTAAAGGATTGGATACCACAATGAGGATAGCGTTTGGTGAGTACTTTGCAACCTGCTCTGTTACTCCTTTTACAATCTCTGTATTCTTTGCCAGCAAGTCATCACGGCTCATTCCAGGCTTTCTTGCAAGACCAGCAGTGATTATAACAACATCAGAATCTGCTGTATCCCGATAATCATTGGTTCCAATTATGTCTGAGTCAAATCCTTCGATTGGAGAGGCCTCTCGCAAATCAAGCCCTTTTCCCTGGGGCATTCCCTCAACTATGTCCAATAGACATACATCTCCAAGTTCTTTGCTGGCAGCCCAATGAGCTGCAGTTGCTCCTACATTTCCTCCACCTATTATAGAAATCTTTTTTCTTTTATGCATAAATAACTCCTTTAAATTTTGTGTATTGGTGTATTGGTGTAATAGTGTATTTGTGTATTGGTGTAGTGGTTCACCGTTCTTCCCTCTTCCTGTTCACCGTTCCCTCTTCCTGTTCACAAATCGCAAATCAACTGGGCAATTCATGAATTGCCCCTACAATTGGGCAAATATGGAATTTGCCCCTACGCCCTGTTCACAAATCACGAATCACCAATCACGAATCACTGGCCACCGTTCCCTCTTCCTATTCACGAATCACGAATCACGATTATTGGTGCATCGTCCACCCATCAACCCGTCCACTCATCCACCCATCCACCCATTCACGAATCACTAATCACGAATCACTGTTCACTATTCACCAATCACAACCAATACCTGACCCTTTGATACATTTTCTCCTTCTTTCACCCTGATCTCTTTAATCACACCAGAGGCTGGGGCTGTGATTGAATTTTCCATCTTCATTGCCTCTAGGATGAGGAGGACATCTCCTTCTTCTACCTGATCACCTACATTTTTCTCAAGTCTAATTATAATTCCAGGCATTGGTGCCTCTACTGGTGTACCTGAAACTGGCGCATCGGCCTTTTTCTCTTGTTTTGGCTCTTCTTTTTTAGGAGCAGATGGAGCTGGTTTTGGAGCAGGAGCTTGTGGAGAAGGCTGCATTGGTTGAGATTGTTGTGATTGAGCCATACCTGGCATAAACCCTGGCATTGGTGTTATCTGGGTAATCATTGGCTGACCATCTGCAGAATCCACTTCTACCTTAAAGTATTCATCGTCAACAAACACATTAAAGGTCCTGAGATTTGCACTCTTCTCTGGGGCCTCTTTCTCCACTTTTTCCACCAAAAGTCCCTTTTTGGCCTTTTCAATAAGCTCCTGTTCCCTCTTTACATCTTCCATTGTCTTGGGCTTCATCTCTTCAGGCATCTCTTCAAGCCCATATTTTATCCTGAGAAACTTTTTACCAGTAGTGGGATAAAGGGCATATATGAGGAGATCATCCATATCTTTTGCCAGATCACCGATCTCTTGTTTGGCCTTTTCTAACTCTGGTTCAAGGATATCAGCAGGACGTCCAGTAAATGGAGTCTCACCCCTAGGATACCCTTTAAGGGCCTTCTTTTGGACCTCAGGATCAATTGGAGCAGGAGTCTTACCATAAAGGCCATAACATAAATCCTTGACCTGGGCTGTAATCATCTTATACCTTTCATCAGGCGTATCAAAGAGCACGTTATTTACAGTCTGTGTACCAACTATCTGAGAAGTTGGAGTGACCAGGGGAACCTGACCAAGTTCTTTTCTCACTCTTGGCAATTCTTTAAACACTTCTTCTAATTTATCTATTGCATCCATTTCTCTGAGTTGATTTACTAAATTTGACAACATACCACCTGGTGTTTGATGTAGAAGCACATTTACATCTATTACAGAGATCCTGTCATCGAGTAGGTGCCTGTATTTTGGTGTAATCTCTTCAAAATGTTTCGCACACTTAATTAACTGTCTTAAATCAAGGCCTGTATCCCTATCTGTGCCTTTTAGTGCTACTACAATTGGTTCCACGGCTGGGTGGGATGTCCTGTATGCCCAGGGAGACAGACATGTATCAATAATATCAACCCCTGCCTCAATGGCCTTGAGCATTGTCATATCAGCCATACCTGAAGTAAAATGGCTGTGGAGGTGGATTGGTACTTTTACAGTCTCTTTTAACGCCTTTATCAAAACATAAGCATCATAAGGGGCCATAAGACCTGCCATATCTTTTATACATATGGTATCAGCCCCCATATCCTCTAATTCTTTGGCCTTATCTAAGTAATACTGTAGATTATAAACAGGTCCTCCCATTCTCTGCTCTGTTAAGGAATAGCAAATACTTCCTTGAAAGTGTTTTCCATTCTCTTTGATTACCTTAACTGCAGTTTTAAAATTTCTAAAATCATTTAATGCATCAAAGACCCTGAATATATCTATTCCATTTACACAACATCTCTCAACAAAGGCCTCTGCAACATCATCTGCATAATTTCTGTATCCTACTAAATTTTGCCCCCTAAGAAGCATGGAGAGTGGAGTATTTTTGATGTGTTTTTTAAACTGCCTCAACCTCTCCCATGGATCTTCGCCCAAAAATCTATGACAGGCATCAAATGTAGCACCACCCCACACTTCCATAGAATAAAACCCTACTTTATCCATTTCTTCTGCAATTGGGAGAAGGTCTTCTAAATAAGCCCTTGTAGCAAATAGGGACTGATGCCCGTCCCTCATTGTGAGGTCCTGTATCTTTACTGGATTTTTGACTTCTACCTTATCTTCCAGGGTACCTGCCTCAAGTACTCCATGTTTTTCTACCATAACATACTCCTTAAATTAAAATTTACACAAACGATATTGCCAATTAAAACGTCTTTCCATAATACTCATTCTGCCAGCAAGAGACCAAGGGCTGATAATGGGAAGATTCACCTGTGGCTGAATAACTGGTATTTGAGCCTGCGTAATCTGGGACACAGCAAGCGCCTCTTGCTCAAGATACATATATATAGCAGCAGAAATTGCTGCTACTATTTTTTTCTTTCTATCCATGGGAAAACAACTCCTAATGATCAAAGTTTTGGTTTAACGTAAAGTTCGCCACCATATACATCGTTTATAACTAAGGTCGGAAAATCCTCAACTACTAGTTCCCTCACGGCCTCTGGACCTAAATCTTCATAAGCTAATACCTTGGCATCCTTTATTCTCTGAGATAAAAGTGCCCCTGCACCTCCTGTTGCCCCAAGATATACTCCCTTGTATTCCTGCATGGCCTTTTTCACCTCATCTGAACGCTTTCCCTTTCCAATAGATGCTTTAAGACCCAGTTTATACAAAGTTGGGGCATATGGATCCATCCTATAACTTGTAGTCGGCCCTGCAGAACCAATTGGTCTTCCAGGAGGGGGAGGGGTCGGCCCTACATAATAAATCACCGACCCTTGTATGGGAAAAGGTAGTTCTTCTCCTCTATTAATTGATTCAATCAGCCTCTTGTGGGCCGCATCCCTGGCTGTATAAATTATACCAGAAATTAAAACCACATCTCCAGCCTTTAGCTTTAAAATATCCTCATCTGTTAAAGGGGTTTTTAACTTGTATGTATTCATCTAAAAAATTACCTCCTTATACCTTGCAGAATGACACTGAATATTTACTGCAACTGGCAGAGAGGCTATATGACACTCCTTAACATTGATTTTTACTCCCAGGGCAGTGGTCTTTCCTCCAAGACCCATTGGACCAATTCCAAGATGATTTATTGCGTCAAGCAACTCTTCTTCTTTCTTTGCTATGTCCTCATCTGGATGTCTATCTTTAAGGGGCCTAAATAAGGCCTTTTTCGCAAGTATTGGAGCATAGTCAAAGGTTCCACCAATACCAACACCAACTATTATTGGAGGACATGGATTTGGACCAGATTCAGCCACCCTTTTTACCACAAATTCTTTAATCCCTTCCCAGCCAGCAGCAGGGGCCAACATGGTACACCTGGACATGTTCTCACTCCCACCACCTTTTGCCATAAATAATACCTTTAAACTATCCCCTTTAACCAAATCATAGTGAATCATTGCAGGGGTGTTGTCACCAGTATTTTTTCTAGAAAATGGGTTACAGAGGGATTTTCTAAAATATCCTTCTCTATATGCATCTACCATTGCCCTTGTTAAGACATCTGATATGTGCTCTCCCTGGATTTTGACCTCATCTCCAATCTCTACAAAAAATATTCCTACACCAGTATCCTGACAAAGAGGTAGTTTACTCTCCCTGGCCAGCTTTGAGTTTTCAAGGAGCTGAGATAGAACTTCCTTTGCTGAATCTAGAGTTTCATTTTTATAAGCCTTTTCAATAGCCTCTTCTACATCCTTAGGTAAGTTGCACCCTGCCTCTAAAATAACCTGTTTCATTTTAGAATAAATATCATCAGAATTAATAACTCTCATAACTATCTCCACTACTTTTTTTTCTTGGAAAATACAGAAAATAACTTACCAACCTTCCCGCCTAAGGATGCAATAGCCATCTTCCTTCTCATAATCCCCAGTTGATCCTGAAGAGGAATCTGTTTTGGACAAACATCTTCACAACCAAGTAGTCCCATACACCCAAACACACCTTCATCTGTACCAATCACTTCAAAGTACTCTTCATCTGTCCTCTCGTCCCTGGGATCTATGTAAAATCTGGCTATTTTATTAATAGTAGCAGCACCAAGAAAATCTTCCCTCATCCTGGCGGTTCCACATGCTGCAATACAACACCCACATTCAATGCATCTATCCAATTCAAATATCTCGTTGGCCAGATCATTATCCATCCTTTCTTCCAATGCATTTGGATCAAAGGTCTTGGTTGTGTGCACCCAGGCCTCTATCTTTTTGGCAACCCCTCTAAACCAGGTACCTGTATCCACTGAAAGGTCACCAATCAATTTAAAAACTGGGAGTGGATGCAGGACAATCTTATCTGGCAAGTCCTTGGTTTTGGTTTTACAGGCAAGTCCAGGCCGCCCATTTATCACCATTGCACAGGACCCACAAACTGCTGCCCTGCATACAAAATCAAATTGAAGGGATGGATCCTGTGTCTCCCTTATTTCATTTAGGGCCAAAAACAAAGTCATATTGTCCTTTTCTTCAAGATAATATGTCTGCATATGAGGCTTTGAGTCAGGATCCATTGGATTGTAACGGAATATTTCAAAATGAAGTGTTCTACTCATGGTCTCCTCTCTCTTTAAATATTTTTTAATTTACTTACTTATTATCACCTGATTTTTCGTCCTCGTCTGATGGGATTACCTTCCCTTCTCCATAGCCCCTGTCACCTGGGGGCAGATGAAATACCTTTGAAGCAGGTTCATATTCCAAAGTTGGCAAATCATCCCCTTGTTTCCATGTAGCCAGTGTCCTGGTTAACCACTCTTTATCATTTCTATATGGATAATCTTCACGATAATGGGCACCCCTGCTCTCTTTTCTCTGCAAAGCACCATAGGCAATACAAAGGGCTACTTTAATCATCCCAGGAAGTCTCAGCGCTTCAGCAAGCTCTGGATTTGCTCCAATCCCGTTGGATGCAAGGGACAATTTTTTACTCCTATCAAGCAGTGTCCTGAGAGAGTCCACTGCCTCCTGTAAATCCTTTTCATTTCTAAATATACCAACCTTCTCCATCATGATTTCCTGCATTTCATCGCGCAACTTATATACATTTTCACCACCAGATGAATTTTTTAATTTTTCAATACGCTCTTTTTGTTTTTTAACCTCAGCTGTTGCATATGAAGTTTTAATATTAACTTCATATCCTTTTAAGAATTCAACGATCTTTTCTCCAACAATCTTTCCTGCAACAACTGTCTCAGCAAGGGAATTTCCACCTAGTCTGTTAAATCCGTGTAGATCCCAACAAGCTGCCTCACCTGCTGCAAAGAGACCTTTTAGTCCATATGCAGCACCATCTTTATTTGTACGAACACCACCCATGCTGTAATGTTGTGTTGGCCTAACAGGAATTAGTTCATGAATAGGATTAATACCAAGAAAATTCATACAAATATCGTATACTTCTCTTAATTTTGTGGTAATGTGCTTTTCTCCAAGATGTCTAATATCAAGCCACAAATGGTCTCCATAAGGGCTCTTCACCCCAAAACCCTTTCTAATATGCTCTGTCATGCGCCTTGACACAACATCCCTGGACGCAAGCTCTGCCTTCTCAGGCTCATAATCAGGCATAAATCTATATTCATTTTTATCTAGCAGGGTTCCTCCATCACCCCTGCACCCTTCTGTAACCAGGATATCTGTTGGAACGATCCCTGTTGGATGAAACTGAACTGCCTCCATATTCCCAAGGGGCACGATTCCAGTATCAAGGGCTAATATAAGACCTGTACCCTGATTTATCACTGCATTTGTTGTGTGTTTATAAATACGCCCATAGCCGCCAGTTGCAATTAAAACTGTTTTTGCAAAATATACAAGCAGTTCCCCGGTCCTCAGGCACCTTGCAACTACTCCCAAACAATTCTCCCCATCGTGAATTAGAGATAAGGCCTCAACTCTATCGTGAACCTCTACTCCAACTTCCAGGGCCTTGCAGTCCATGGTGTATAAAACAGAATGACCTGTTCCATCTGAGGTATAACAGGTCCTCCACTTGGCAGTACCCCCAAAGGCGCGTGCAGTAATAAGACCAGCCTTTTCTTCTTTTTCATAGACCTCAAATTTTTGACCGCCTTTAAAATAAACAGCTGGTCCTGGGACCACCCTATTCCAGGGAACACCCCAAAAAGCAAGTTCCCTCATAACAATTGGGGCAGTATCCACAAAAAGCCTTGCCACCTCCTGATCACATCCCCAGTCTGATCCTTTTACTGTATCCTCAAAATGGACATCTGGAGAATCTCCTTCACCCATTGCACAATTTCCAAGGGCTGCCTGCATACCTCCCTGGGCAGCACAGGAATGGGATCTCCTGGGGGGAACTAAACTCAAAACTATACAATTAAATCCTGCTGAAGCTGCCTCTATGGCTACCCTTTCTCCAGCAAGACCTCCACCAATACACAACATATCTGTATAAAAGGTCTGCATCTTCCTTACCCCGCTTATTCTTTTTTAAGTTAGACTTTTAGAAAATAAAATCTAAGTAAATTTAATAACTCAACAACAACATACACCCCAATCAAATAATATATACATTTAAGTGCCTTTGTCCTTTTTGCTCTTGTAACCACTCCCCATTTAACTCCAATTCTATAGAGCCCAATACAACCATGGAGTGCACCTACTATTATGAGAAGGAGGTAAAAAATGAGCCAAAGACCAGTTTCAAGTTCATGTGCTCCCTTTGCAGCAGTTATTGGTAGGTCTGACAAAACAGTCCACATATGAATTGAAGCAATTACCAACAAAATTGCACCAGTTATAGCCTGAATTACCCAAAACCAGGTATCCCTGTGGTGCATCATCTTGGCATGACGAACAATCAACTTCTGCTCCTTGGTCCTAAAAGGCATCTTCCTGGCACCCAAAAAGCCATGAAGCAAAAATAGAAAAAATAGAATAGGACCTCCTACCTGTGCAAGGTAAGTTCTCTCAAAAAAAGCAGCCACAAAATCAAAAGACTTTGCCCCCAAAAGGACAGTTCCAACAAATAACATGTGGGCAAACAAAAAACACACCAGAGTTAAACCTGTTAACATCTGAAGCCAATCAAGCCACCCGGCCAACCTGTGCCCTTTAAAGGACTCAACAGTAGTATCTACCGACATAGCAAGCCTCCATAAGGTTTTGGTTAAAAAATAAAACACCTATCAATTATCTTTTTCTTATTATACGAAACTTTATTAAATAAAAACTTCTCTAACTGCAATACTGGAAAAATTTGTATATAATACGTAGGTAATATAAGTATTAATTAAATTCCCTTTCAAGAGATGAAAGATAGGTGGTAAGATTTATGTTTTTATTTAGGATTCCGAGTTTTTTTCTTATGTTATGTCTATGGGTATCCACTGTCCTCTTGGACAGGTTCAAAATTTCTGCAATTTCCTTAGTAGGTTTACCAGATCTAATTAGTTCTACTATCTGTAATTCTGTTGGGGTGAGTCCATACCTCTGACTTAAGGTCCTCTGATAAGGAGATACTATTTCTTTTAATTTTTGTTCAATTATATTTAAAATTTCTACCTGCTTATTTGTTAATCTTGTTTGTTTTAACTTATCCAAAAAAGGCTCAACAACCTGTTCTACATTATAGACTATTTGTTTCCCAAAATCCTCTTTATGTTCCTGTTTTTTTTCCAAAAGGACTTTTAAGGCAACATTCATTTCTTCTAATTTTTTATTGGCCTCAAGGAGCTCTTTTGTCCTCTTTTTTATCCTTACTTCTAACTCCTGGTTAATTTTTTTTAGCTCCTGCCGCGCCCTTTGAAGTTCCAAATGGACACTAACCCTTGCCAACACTTCCTCTTTTTGAAATGGCTTAGTAATGTAATCAACACCTCCTGCCCTAAATGCCTTTATTTTCTCTACAGTATCTTTGTGAACACTTATAAAAATAATAGGAATATCTCTTGTTTTTGGGTCATTTTTCAATGTTTTACACACCTCGATCCCACTTATCTCTGGCATGACAATATCCATGAGTATTAAATTTGGAATCTTTTTTTCAACAAATGACAAAACATCTTTTCCCTTTTGTGCTACAGCTATGTTGTAACCTTCACTAAGCAAAATATTACCTAATACCTGTAAATTATGAACATTGTCGTCTACTATTAAAATAAGTTTTGACTTATCCAA
>NZ_JBMYBT010000098.1:0-20096 GCF_053993635.1 Desulfothermus sp.
GGCAATCACCATATTTTCTTCAAAGGGTTGTATAAATTTTTTTGCAATAGGTGGCCATTCATTTAAATATAGGCCAAGGCCATGTCCAATAAATGGAACCTTATTCCCTGAAATCCCCATAAAACCATCCTCAAATCCATATTTTTTTGCAAGCTGGGTGGCAAATAAATATAAATTTTCAGGACACTGTCCTGGGACAAGCATTTTGGCACATTCAGTCTGAACCATAAGACAAAATTCCTGGGCCCTTTTTATCTCTCTTGGCATATCTTTTTCTTTTCCTGCAAAAAAAACCTGGGATTTATCTGTATGATAGCCCTCTAAAGAAAACACAGTATCCACCATAAGTATTTCTTTTTCCTTCCACACCTTACCACTGTAGCCAAAATGGGGAACTGCTGCGTGGATCCCCCTGCCTCCAACAGGTCCATTAAAACAGGTTGGGTAAATACCTGAATCTCCAGCACTAATATGTCCAATAAAGAGCTCTTCATATGCCCCTTGCATACGAATAATGCCACTATGACCAAGAGACATGTACGTGTCCAAGACAACTTCGCCGATTTCCCTCTCACTCATATTTGGCTTTATCTTTTTGGGAACTATCTCGCATATACCCTGATAATGTCTCTTTCCTGCAAGTTTTATTTTCTCCAACTCCCAACTGGTCTTTTTGGCGCACGCTGCATTTATTACAGAATCACCACTTAAGAGTTTTTTACCCTGAAACTTCTTCTCCATTAATTTTCCTGTTGACCACAAAACCCCATCCATTTCTATTGAAAACACATCAGGGAGCGGATTTTTATCATCCTCTAATATTTTAAACACATCTGAAAAGGAGCGATATGAAAATATATTTTTTACCAATGATTCTATTCTTGCACGTTCAATCCCTTTTCTTATAAAGAGATAAGGTTCTCCTTCTTTAGGGAGCCAGAACATTCCAGTTGCAAAGTGTCCACTTGCCCAATATATGCGGACCCTGGATAATAGGAGTATGCCTTGAGACTCAGGCTGATTTTTATCTAAAAGCTCCCTTAATCTGTTCCATCTAATTTCAAGTTCTTCTCTGGGTATTATTTCCAAGGCTTCAAACATCATCCCTCCTACTTACATTTTTACTTTATTTTCAATATTGCCCAAATAAAGAAAATAAAATAGATTATAGATTCAGTTGGCTACTTAGTTTAGACAAATTTGTGCTTATTAGCAATGTATAAAATATTTGAAATATTTTTGGGAGTTGTCAATGGAAAATAAGGTTTTTAAATGTCAGATGTGTGGGGAATGCTGCAAAGGAGAAGGCGGAATAATTGTGACTTTAAGGGAGATAGAAAGGATGGCTAAATACCTTTCCTTAACACCATCTGATTTTATGGAGAAATTTATATGTAAAACCCCAGATGGGAAATTATCACTGGCTGTAAAAAAAGATGGAAGGTGTGTTTTTTTTGACACTGAAAAAAAAGGGTGTATAGTTCACCCTGTAAAACCTGATATATGTCTGGCATGGCCTTTTTTTAAAGGAAATCTAGAGGATGAATACAGTTTTTTGATGGCAAAGGAGTATTGTCCTGGCATTTTAAGGGGTACAAAATTTGATGAATTCAAAAAATATGGTTACTTTTTTTTAAAAAAACATAATCTTCTAAAAGACGAGGAAAATGGACCTAATGCCCTGAAGATCAGTGTGAGTGGTCAGTGTGAGTAGTCAACAGATCACACACACTGATAACAGATCACTTTTAATTTGAATTTACACAAATAATGTAACAGGCTCAATAATTTATTATGGATAAAAATAGGGCACTTAGCATACTAAAAATTAATCAAGATGCATCATTAGATGAGATAAAAAAGGCCTATAGAAGGCTTGCTTTTTTGTATCACCCAGACCTAAATCCACGTCTAAAAGATGCTACTAAAAAATTTCAAGAATTAAATGAAGCTTATGTATTTCTGATCTCTGAATATAAAAAGAAGCCTTCCCATGAGAGAAAATCTAAACCATATACAACTTACGAAAATATCCAGAAAAATGCATATTACACAACACCAAAAAAAGAATTTTTTTCAAAAAAATATAGATCTCAGAAGCACTCCACCAAAAGACATACAAATAAGAAGACTACAACATATACATCTTCCCTCTCCGAAGAGGAAATATTAAAAAATATATTAAACGATCCCTTTGCAAGACAGGTATTTGAAGATATTTTCAGGGAAGTAAAAAAGAGGTCCATTTACCGAAACAATCTACAACAAGAGAAGATTACAAGACCATCCCCAATTGAACAAGTAAAAAAAATCACTTACATCTTTAGTATTTCTAATATTAAAAATTGGCTTAAGTCCCAGCTAGACCACGAACATATAATTTATCTGGAGAAAAAACAGGTTATTCCAGGTGCAAAACTCAAGTTTCAAATAACCCAATTTAAAAAAAGACCAACGCAGATAATAACTAAAATACCAGAAAATTATGTAGTTGGAAAGGCAATTCGTTTAAAAGGGCTGGGGAAAAGGCTTGGACCATTTAAGGGAGATTTGTATATTCGAATTTTTTATAAATAATTAAAAGGACAACATCATGAAAAAGATTATTTTTTTGTTATTTTTTATAATGCCAATATTTATTTCTCAAATAGTGTATTCCTACACCAATAAGACTATTATTGTTGTTGGAGATGAATCTTATGCGCCCTTTGAATTTAAAGATGCAAAAGGTAATGCTCGTGGCATCTTTGTAGATATATGGAGATTATGGGAAAAAAAGACAAATGTAAAAGTTATATATAAATTAATGAAATGGAAGGATGCTTTAAAAGGAGTAAAAACAGGCAAATATGACGTTGTGGGTGGTATATTTTACAGTAAAGAACGAGATAATTTCTTTGATTTTACAAATCCATATATCCAGATTGATACCAGGATATTTTTTCATAAAAATATATTTGGTTTACAAGCATTAGATGATTTATCAGCTTTTTTAGTAGGAGTGGTAAAGGATGATTATGCAGAATCTTTTATTAAATCAAATTATCCAGATATAAAGTTAATATCATTTTCTACTACTGATGAGATGGTCAAATCAGCAATAAATGGAAAAATTAAGGTCTTTATATGCGATAGACCAATAGGACTATTCTATCTGTCAAAATATAATGGAGGAGAGAATTTTAAATATTCAGAAAGACCAATTTATGTATCAAAAGTATGTGCTGCAGTAAAGGATGGGAACAATAAACTTTTAAGATTAATAAATGATGGATTCAAAAAAATATCAAAAAACGAAATCAATTCTATTATAAAAAAATGGACAGGGGAGAAAATAAATTTTTTAAATAAAAAATATCTATATATAACAGTTGCCATATTTCTTATAATTATAATGATTAGTCTTACCTGGAGCTTTTTTCTTAAAAGAACTGTAGATAAAAAAACAAGGGAAATAGTAGAGAAAAATATTGAATTACAAAAATTATACGATAGGTTGAACACTATAGTTGAAGTAACAAAAATGGGTTTTGTGGAAAGAGACTTAGATGGATATATCATTGATGCAAATCAGGAATACCTAAATCTAATTGGCAGGTCAAAGGATGAGGTAATTGGAAAAAGAATCGATGAATGGACCCATACTGAAGACAGATATCTCCAAGATATGGCCAGGAAGACTACAATGCAAGAGGGCAGTTTAAAAGGTTTTGAAGTCAGATATGTAAGGCCTGATGGAACTGTAGTGTATATACTTGCCAATTCAGCCAGACTTAAGAGTGATCCTAACAGGGTGGTATTTTTGTGTCAGGACATAACTAGGTTAAAGAAACAGGAGGAAATGATCTCTGCCCTGGCAAATGAGTTAGAAACTACCTTAAACTCAATTGGAGATGGAGTAATATCAACTGACAACTCTGGAAAAATAAAATTTTTTAATCCAGTTGCTGAAGGGATAACTGGGTGGAAAAAAGAAGAGGCTCTAGGAAAGAATCTAGATGTAGTATTTAATATTATATCTGAAAAAACAGGAAAGGAAATTGATAATCCTTTTGTATTAATAAAGAAGACAGGAAAGGTAGTTGAAATTGGCAACCATACCCTTCTTATTAGAAAGGATGGAAAAAAAATACCTATATTGGATAGCGGAGCTCCAATAATGAATAAGGATGGGGAGCTAATAGGAGTGGTAATAGTATTTAGAGATGGAACAAAGCAAAGGCAAAGGATAACAGAACTTATAAGATTAGAAAGATTAAATACCATGTCCCAGATATCCGCTGGTATAGCCCATGATTTTAACAACCTACTTGCAACCATTATTACAAATTTAACATTGCTTAAAAAGCGTTTAAATGTGGGAAGTTCTGAAGCAGAAATTTTAGACAGAATGGAAAAAACAGTTGTTGATGCAAGGAACTTAACTAAGCAATTGATCTTACTTAGTACAGAATTTAAGCCTGATAAAAAGAATATTGATTACAGAGAAAAAATTAAATCACTGCCACGTCTAATTCTGGCTGGAACGAGTATAACAACAGAATTTCACATTGATGAAGACCTTAACTACATAATTGGTGATGAGACCCAAATAGATCAAGTAATACAAAATCTCATTATAAACGCAAAAGATGCAATGGAAAGTGGCGGCAAAATAACAATAAGAGCTGAGAATGTAACTTTAAAAAAAGATGAAATAAAGGAACTTACCCCAGGTGAGTATGTACGCATATCCATAAAAGATGAGGGACCTGGGATAGATGAAAAAATGATTCCTAAAATATTTGAGCCATACTATTCCACCAAAAAAGGTGGAACAGGCCTCGGATTATATGTAGTTAAAAATATTATAAAAAATCACGATGGACATATAGAGGTCATAAGTAAAAAAGGAAAAGGAACTGAATTTATTCTTTATTTCCCTGCGATAAAAGAAGAGACTATTGATGTCACCACCAAAGATAGTAAAGAAGAGAATTTAAGTGGTATAAAAATTTTATTTATGGACGATGAAGAGATGTATAGAGAGGTAATAAAAGAGCTTGTCCCTATTTTAGGGGGAGAGGTTACAGTTGTTGCCAATTGCAATGAGGCAATTTCAATCTACAGGGAGTCCTTAACCAAAGGGGAGGAATTTGATGTCATAGTCCTTGACCTTACCATTGTTGGTGGAAAAGGAGGAATAGAAGCTGGCAAAAAGATTTTACAAATAAATCCAAACGCTAAAATTATCATCTCATCTGGACATACTGCCCATCCAATATTTAAGGATTATAAAAATTATGGATTTGTAGGAGCCATTAAAAAGCCCTATACTATCAATGAATTTGCTGCCTATGTAAAAAATGTGTTGACATCTCTAACTAATTAAGAAAAAAAATCAATTTCTATGACAAAAGAAACCATTGCCCATATAACACTTATATTTGTCACTCTTATTTGGGGAATTACTTTTACAATTGTTAAAGATGCTATATCTTTTATTGATGTGTATGTTTTTCTATTTCAGAGATTTTTACTCGCCTTTCTTCTTTTTATACCATTTGTTATTTTCTATAAAAAAGAATTCCACAAAATAACCATTACACATGGACTTATTCTTGGAACTCTTTTATTTTTAGCCTATGCATTTCAAACCATAGGGCTTAAATACACATTTGCTTCAAATGCCGCTTTTGTGACAGGACTAAATGTTGTAATAGTCCCAATTATAAACAGTCTTTTATTTAAAGAATATATACCATTAAATGCCAAAATTGGCTCAGTAATATCTTCAATTGGGCTTGCTCTACTTTGTATAAACAATAATTTTAATATAAACAAAGGAGATATAATTGTATTTTTTTGTGCAATATGTGTTGCACTTCATATTATTTACACAGATAAATATACCAAACACAACAATGCATTTAACCTTGCCTTTGTTCAAATGGGTACAATAGCTTTGTTAAGTGGCATTTGTGCACTTTTTTATGGCAATGGCTTTAAGCTATTTGTGATACATAAAAATACAGTTTGGGCTATAATTCTATGTTCTGTTTTTGCATCTAATTTTGCATTTTGGGCACAGACTTATTTTCAGAGATTTACTATTCCAACAAAGACTGCTATAATTTTTTGCGGAGAACCTTTATTTGGCGCAATTTTCGCCCATTTTTATGGGGGAGAAATTTTGACCTTAAGATCCCTATTGGGAGGGATATTGATTGTTTTCAGCATGATTATGTCAGAAGTAAATTTTGATAAAATTAATTCAATAAAATCCATAGGCATAATATCAAAAGCAAAAAAAGGGGCTTAGCCTATTTAATTTATATGGCCATTTATACATATATTGAAAATTTGATTTCCATCTCCACACCTATTTTACAATCTTTTCCCTTGATATATCTTTTAATTCCTCCAAAAGGGAAATTATTTGGGGGTCATCAGATAGCCACTCATCTAATAGCTCTAACATCTTCTTTGCATAGGGATTATCTGTTTCTAAATTTATCATGTAATTTACCCAAAGGCCATCCTTTTCAAAAATGACCAGATCTGCCTCTTCCAATATCTTTAAGTGCTTGCTCACAGTGGATTGGGCTACTTTTAGGGCTGCCTGGATTTCACAGACGCAAAGGGTGCGGGTTTGAAGCATCTTAAGCACCTTCACCCTGTTTGGGTCTGATAGGGCCTTCATTACTTTAATAAATTTTTTCATATCATCTCCATATAGCTATATGGACCTAATTTAAATCTTAATTTGTCGACTTCCAAACTTGGACACCTATTCAATTTCCACATAGTCCTTTAAAATCACTTTAACTCCAAAACCTGAAAAATAGATCTTATATTTGTTTGGGTTTATAATACCAATTATTTTTCCACGGCCAAAGACTTTATGGGTACACCACATGCCTTTATTATTTACATTACTTGTATTTTTTTTTGATACAAAACTTTTTTTATGAGATAACCTTGTGATAGTTCCAGTATAATTTTCATTGAACTCATCAAAGACCCTTTTGTCTAATTCTTCAATTAATGTACTTACCCTTGTTGGATATGGGTCTCCAGTTTTTGACAATAAGGTTTTAGGGCTATAGATATAGAGCCTATCCCTTGCCCTGGTAGTAGCCACATAAAATAATCTGCGTTCTTCTTCCATTCCCTCTGGTTCAAATTGAGATAGCTTTGAAGGAAACCTGTCCTCCACCATATCAATCAAAATAACCACATCCCATTCAAGACCTTTGGCAGAATGGATTGTAGAGAGGGTAACATACTGTTCCAGAGGGTCTTCCAAAGCATATGGTTCTACTGGCTCTAAGGTTATATCAGACAAAAAGGCCTCTAGGTCTGTATAAGTAGATGATAGTTGCATGAGTTCGTCTAACCCAGCCTGTCTTCTTGGATAATCATCGTGGTATTCAGCCTTAAAAAAAGGATCATAAATTTCTAGCACCTTTTCCAGTATCTCCCTGGGCTTTAAAGTTTTGACCATAGAATCATTCATCAGAGAAATTATCTTTGCTACATCTTCATTGGTTTTGCAAACACTTACCAAATAACTTTTATCAGAAAAATAGCTATCAAACAACTTCTTTACAGTCCTTGGCCCAATTTTAGGAATCAGGCAAAATACCCTTTGCCAGGACAAAAAATCTGCAGAATTGAGCATAAGCCTCAGATATGCAACTACATCCTTTATATGGGCTGCCTCTGAAAACTTCATACCTCCAAATTTTTTATATTTAATTCCATTTTTATTTAATTGAACTTCAACAGGATATGATTGATACCCAGCTCTAAATAGAACAGCTATTTCATTTAAAGGGTATTTATGGGATAGTTCAAGTATCTTATTTACAACTAAAACAGCCTGGCTTTGGTCACTAATGGTTTTAATAATCTGAGGACGAATACCCCTTTCTCTAACAGCAACAAGTTTTTTATCATATTTCTCTGTTGCATTCTTTAAAATAGCATTACTAAAATCTAAAACAGATTGTACTGATCTGTAATTTTTTTCCAGTAAAATAACCTTAGAATCTTGAAATACATTGGTAAAATCTAAGATATTTCTAACTGTAGCCCCTCTAAATGAATATATAGATTGGGCATCATCGCCAACTGCCATGATATTTCCATTCTTACCAGCTAGGTGAGATATAATCCTGCCCTGGACTAAATTTGTATCCTGATATTCATCAACCATAACAAACTGATATCTCATCCTCAAAAACTCTAAAATATCTTCTCTGGATAATAACAACTCTTCTAAATTAAATAACAGATCATCATAATCCATTAAATTATGCTCTTTCTTAAAATCATTGTACAACTTATATAATTTTTCTATATCTTCTAAATAAATCAAAAGGTGAGAAGAGGCAGATGCAATCGCCTCTTCTAAGGAAATCTCCTTATTTCGCATTTTTGATATAAGAGAAAAAATAGTGCTCTTTTTGGGAAAACTTTTGTCTTTTCTACCAATCTTATTACTGTCCTTTAGTTGTTTGATGATATCCTGGGAATCTGATTGATCTATTATGGTAAAATCAGATGAATATCCAATCTCCTTTGAAAAACGCCTGAGTATGAAATTAGCAAAGGAGTGAAATGTCCCTCCTACTACTCCTTCCATCTTTGCTCCAAGTAATTTCCCAGCCCTGAACAACATCTCCTGCGCAGCCTTTTTGGTGAATGTGAGCAGCAAAATAGAAGATGGACTTATACCCAAATCCACAAGATGTGCCAGTCTATAAACAATGGTCCTGGTCTTGCCACTTCCAGCCCCAGCTATCACCAATACAGGACCATATATTGTAGTTACTGCCTCAAGTTGAGACTCATTTAGATCTCTTTCTAAATCTATCATAAAGCCTTCCCACAATATTAAGAGTAATGCGTTTTTCTTTTGTAGTTATATAAACCTATAAGCATAAATATCTACCTGCTAACGCATATAATAGAATTTTGAAAATGCCTTAGTATCTCAAGCCCTATATCCCTTACTCTCTTAACACTACCTGATAATCTGGAGTCATAATAAAGGACATCTTCTCTGTAGTGTGAACCAAAACGCCCATAGTGACCAAAAACCGAGTCCCTATCAAACTTTGCCTTTAAATCAAAGCCTTTTTTGGCAATTGCAATTATATCTGGAGTATTTATAAATTTTGAACCAGGATAGAGCTCTTCTCCAAGGTATATTTTATCAAATACCTTCTGGCCTTTAAATTCTACTTCTTTTAATAACGAGATTAAATCATTAGTTAGTTTTCTATAGTCCTGTTTATTCACTTTACCACGCGAAAAAATACCATTTTTATGTAAATATATTCTCCCAGGATCAAGTGCAAATGCTACTGTTTTCTCAGATATAAATGAGGCATCTAATTCAGACTCAGGCTTGTGCTCTAAAAAAAGCATGCCAGCGGACTTAAGTATCACATTTATATCAACCTCACAAATCAATTCACAAAAGCCATGGTCAGAGACCACCATAAGTCTTTTTGGCCCTGGGAGGTGCGAATACCTATCCAGTAGGTCACCAAAAACCATGTCCAGCTTTTTAAAGAATTCTTTACAAATTGGGTGTATGGGATTTTTTTCATCAAAAATAGCTGGATACAAAAAGTGATTTATTCTATCAGTCTCTGTAAAAATCAAAATAAAAATATCCCATATAAGATCTGGCCAAAGGAGGTCTAAAACCCTTTGTTTGGACTCAAGACAGAGAAGAACCTCTTTTAATAGATATTCAGGGTCTTTTATGCCTTTTATTGTATCTGCCTCTAGTTTATATTCTATCTCTTCTAACATGGGCAAATAGACCTTTGGATAAACTGAATTTTCAAGGTCCTTTGCCACAAAACCTGAAATCAAAACTCCCTTAATTGGAGGTGCTGGATATGTGTTGGGTAAGTTAATTACCTTTGAAATAATATTTTTTTGTCCCAATTTATCAAAAATAGTAGGGCACTTTACCTTTGTAAAATCAGATATTGAAATTTTGTATGATTTTGGATCTATATCCACAAATCCAAATATTCCGTGTTTTTCAGGTCCATTGCCAGTATAAAAAGATGTCCAGTTTACAGGAGATAGTTCAGGAAGTTCAGAGGATATGGAAATTAGATTGTGATTTTTAACTAATTCTGACAAATTTTTTAATGAAAATTTCCTGCATACAAACTTTAGCTGGGATACAGACATCCCATCTAAACCAATTATTACAAGCCTGTGTTTATGTTCCATAAAAGATGGGATTTAACAGCAAGACAAAAAAAATACAAGGGGTAGGGATTTATAACCTAAACATAAATAAATTCAATCAGATACAACAAGTCGTCATTTTTAAAAAGCTGCTTGATGTATTTTCCCAGATTAAATAACAAATTAAAATCATTAGTTGCCGATTTATTGATTTGGAGAGAAAGCCATTTATAGGTTTCATTTAAATTTTTCTGGTTAAGCACAACATGTGATACTTTTATTTCAATAATTCCCTTGCTGTCCTGTCTTTTAAGGCCTCTAATGTCCCTCCTGCAATTCCTCCAAAAAATCCGTCTCTTAGTAATTTTTGTACTATAAATGATTTGGAAAACCCATATCCCCCATGTAGTTGAAGGGCTTGTTCGCATACCCATCTAACGGTTTCGTTTGCAAAAAATTTGGCTGAAGACACCTCCTTCACAAATGGGTGTCCATTTTCAGCTAAAAAACAGGCATGCCATACCATCAGCCTTGATGCCCTAATTCTTGCATACATCTCGGCTAATTTAAATTGCACATGTTGATATGATTTAGTAAATGGAAGTCCTTTTTTGGGCTCTTTTCTCTGAGACAAAAAGGAGATGGTCTCATCCAGGGCACGTTGGGCTATGCCATTACAAATGGAAGGATTTTCCATCCGCTCATAATTAAATAACCTCATTGCCTCGGCAAAAGCAGTTGGGCCGTCTTTTATAAGGTTTTCTTTGGGCACACGACAATTATCAAAAAACACGGAACCCCATGAACCTGCACCATCACCAAATGATGGCTCTTCTACAGTAGAGATACCTGGAAAACCTTTTTCAACCAGAAAAATCCCTATACCTTTATGACCTTTTTCCTCAGGATTTGTCCTGGCAAACACAACAAAAAGATCGGCAATAGTGGCATTTGTTATAAAAACCTTGGTGCCATTTAAGAAATAGTGGTCTCCATCAAGGCGTGCTGAGGTCTGCATATATGATGACCAGCTGCCTGGTACATCACTCTCAGTCATGGCAAATGCCAGGATCTTTTCACCAGTTGCCACCTTTGGAAGATATTTCTGTTTTAATTCTTCTGGAGCCATTTCATATATAACTGCAGCAGCTGCACCAGTATGTATTAATGTAGTAAGCGCCACACTGGCATCTGCATAACCCAACTCTTCCATTAAGATTAGCTCAGAATACATATCTGCCCCTGCACCACCATACTTTTCTGGTATCCTTATTCCAAGAACATCTAGCTGGTTCAACTTTTTAAAAAGCCTTACTGTCTCATTAATATCATTTTTCTCGTCCCTTTCCAATGACCCTTCAATAAGTTCCTTTTTAGCAAAATCCCTTATACTCTGTCTTAAGAGTTGATGTTCTGTTGTTAAAAATGGTAATTTTAAGTCTTCTAAATACATATTCTAGCCTCCTTTCTTAGTATCCCAAGGCCTTTGGAAAATAAGTAATAATTTCTGGAAAGATCATGCATAGTAGTATAGTTATAACATCAATTAATAGAAATGGTATAGCAGCCAAAAAAAGCTCTTTTAAATCCATTCTATCATCCAAGGCCTTTACAATATATATATTTAAACCCATTGGTGGAGAGATATTACCTGCACACATATTTATTGTCATAAGTACACCAAACCAGAGTAAATCTATATTTAATGCCTTTAAAAGAGGCAATATAAGTGGAGTAGTCATCATAACTATTGCAGCTGGATCAATAAACATACCCATTATTAAATATCCAAACATGAGCATACCAACAACACACCAGGTTGGAAGGGATAAACTAACAATCCAAGATGTTAGTTGAGCCGCACATCCTGAATATATTACAACATATCCAAAAGATGTGGCTCCAACAATAATCCATCCTATCATTGCTGTTGTTCTAACTGTATGTAAAAGGGCATTTCTTAAAACCTTAAAAGACATCTTTCTCCTTATAATTGCGATAATAAAAACAGCCAATGCAGATACTGCACTTGCTTCTGTTGGAGTTGCAACTCCTGTATATATTGTCCCCAAAAGGAGAACAACAACTAATAATAAACTCCACACCTTATATATAGACTTAAATTTCTCTGCCCACGTATATTGAATACTGTCTCTAGGGGCTATTTCTGGATTTAAAGACACCCTGATACCAATATAAATAACCGCAAGAAGGGTCATTACTATACCAGGCATTATCCCACCAGCAAATAATGCACCTATTGATTGCTGAGATAATGTGCCATAAAGGATTAGTATCACACTTGGAGGTATTAATATGGAGAGGGCTCCTGCAAAGGCCACTATTGCGCCTGCAAGTCCCCTATCATATTTCCTATCTAGCATCTCAGGGAGGGACACAAGACCCACCGTAGCTGTCCCAGCAGTGGATGCTCCACATATTGCACCAAAAATTGCGCCAAAGACCGTACTCGCCATACCAATACCACCAGGTAACCTGTGAAAAAATCTATCTGCCACATCATAGGTCTCAGTACCCATTCTCGTTGCCATCACAAGTTCTGCCATCAGAATAAATAACGGTATGCATACGAGGGTAAAATTATTCATATGAGCATAGCCTGCTAGTGCGACCCCGTAGGCACCACTCATATCAGGCCAAAATATAAAGGAACAAATAATACTTAAAAAACCCAAAGAAAATGCAACTGGAAGTCCTAAAAGTAATAAAAGGGTCAATGATATGACCAGAATAGAGAGAACTATATACCATTCCATATTATTCCCCTTCTACTTTAACCGTTCCTAATGGTCCTTATTAATTTAAATAGAAACTCAAACCATAGAAGAATGCCACCAATTACTAAAAAAGATCGCATGGGCCAAAGTGGCCAACCCAAATATTCACTACTCCTTATATTTTCAGAAAATGCCTCATAAGTAAAAATAAACCCTTCATAAGTGAATATAGTAAGATAAAATAGAGCAAAAATAGAGGTTATTATTTCTACTATGCGTCTTTTTTTCCTGGATAGACTTTTAATTAAAATATCAACATTCACGTGCCCACCAGCAGGCAACGTCCATCCCCCACCTAGAAACACAACTACCACCATCATATACGTACTCACTTCAAATGCCCACTTTGTGGGCATATTAAATGCGTATCTCATTATAACATCATAGCTTATACATATCATCATTCCAAAAACTACCCATCCAGCAACCTCTGCACACCATCGATCAATCTTTGATATAACCTTTATGATATAAGGATCATCTTTCATATGTTGATCCATATAGACTCCCTTTTCTTTTTAAAAACAAATTCATCAATCCAGATTAAATTAATTGAATACCTAGTGTTGCAGTGACATAAAATTGTGGTGTAAATAAAAAAAGGAGGATCTTAACCCTCCTTTTTTTATTATTTTATAAACCCCTTTTCCCTTAAAATTTCAATCAATCTTTTACAACCTTTACTTTCTTTACTGTACCATTCAGATACAGGTTTTACTGCACCTTTTATCCTTTCAACTTCCTCAGGGGGAAAATGATGTTTTTCTACTTTTTTGCTTGCCACCCATTGTTGAATTTCTTTGGCATAATTTGGCCAATATTCCAAACTAGCCCACTTTCCCCATTTATATGCACAATCCTTTAAGACCTTTTGCAACTGTTTGGGTAGTCTCTTGAAATATCTCTTATTTATCCAAAGGTCATCATTCCACGTATAGAGTGGGGGAAGGGTATATGTCTTTGCTACTTCGTAAAATTTATAATCCTTTAGTCCATAAACAGGAAATACTATACCATCAACAGTGCCCCGCTGAAGTGCAGGATATATCTCACCAGTTGCAATAGTAACAGGATTTGCACCTAGAGCCAAAACTGTCCGTGTAGCTACTCCACCTGCTGCCCTAATCTTCTTATTTTTTAAATCTTCTAAGGTCTTAAATGCAATGTGGTCTCTTCCGATAACCACCTCATTTCCGCATATTATAGTGGTTAACAAAATAGCATTGGCCTTTTTTAAATAGGCATCATGTACTATCTTATAAAATTCACTACCTGGATCATTCATAAGGTGCCAGAATTTGGAACGATCAAGAGATGATACATAGGGAAGCCAATCAACATCACCTTCTGGAACCATTCCATGATAATACGCAGCACTACTGGCCAGCATATCAATAATTCCATTTTTTACAGCTGACAGGGCCTCTTTTCTGGAAACAAGCTGGCTTGCAGGAAAGACTGTAAACTTTATCTTGCCTTTACTCTCCTCCTCCACCATTTTAATAAATTTCTGATACGCCTTGTACTCTGGATGTTGAGTATGCCACGCCATTTGAAATTTTATGTTGTATACTTTGCAAAAACCGTTACCTGTAAACAATAAACTGAACCCTAAAAAGAAAGATAAAACCAACATTGGCTTTAAAGATCTAATAGTAACCATATCTCCCCTCCTTTTTTATATTTTGTTTATATAATATCTTTTTCCTTAAATCCCTTTATCTCATTATCTGTATATCCAAATTCTTTTAAGATTTCATCTGTATGTTCACCAAGTTTTGGGGGACGGGTAATATCTACTTCAAAATCAGAGAACTTTACAGGATTATTAAACATTTTTATCTTTCCAATACCTGGATATTCAATCTCTTGAATGGTCTTTCTGTGTTTTAATTGAGGATGTTCTAATACCTCTTTAATGGAATTTACTGCTCCACAAGGGACACCTGCATTATTAAAAATTTTAATCCACTCTTTTGCACTCTTTTCCTTTAATTTCTTTAATATAATTTTTTCCAATTCATTTCTATTTTTGAGTCTTTTTTCGTTTGTTTCAAATCTGGAATCAGTTGCAAGATCTTCCATTCCTATTGCTTTACAAAAGGCAACCCAGTGAGGTTCCATGGCAACACATATATTTACATATTTATTATCCCCAGCAAGATATGGTTCATAAGGAGTTGCAAGGTGATACTTAGCTCCCATACGGAGTTCACTATCATCCAATCCCTCGACTACACTCATATTGAGTAAGTTTAACATTATATTCACAGCAGAATCAAATAAAGATACTTCTACTTCCATTCCCTTACCTGTAGTTTGTCTCTTCAAAAGGCCAACTAATACAGCATAGGTACCATATAATGCAGCCACATAGTCGGTAACAGGGACATTTATCTTACAAGGTACATCTTTTGTGCCTGTGTAACTAATTATACCTGCCTCTCCTTGCATGACCTGATCAAAGGCAGCCCTATCCCTGTATGGTCCATCTTGCCCATAACCTGAGACATGACAGTAAATGATTTTTGGATTTATTTCCTTTACAGTTGGATAATCAATACCCCATTTTTCAACTACTCCTGGCCTAAAATTTTCAATAATCACGTCAGCCTTTTTAACCATGTTTAAGAATATATCTCTTCCCTGGGGATTGCTCAAATTTAAGGTGAGAGATCTCTTATTTCTATTTACAACAGCAAAATAGAAACTAAGATCCTTTCTTTTAGGTATCCAATTCCTGGCAAGGTCACCAACACCTGGTCTTTCAATATGGATTACATTGGCCCCGAGATCACCCAGTAATGTCCCTATCATAGGCCCTGCTACGGCTTGAGCAACCTCTAGGACAACTAAATCCTTTAATGGATAATCCTTATTTTTGTCTTGCATCTTATATTCCTCCAATATCACATTTGCTATATCTTCCTCGTAAATGCTTGTATTCCTGTAATATATCTACCTAAAATCAAAGTATGGATATCATTGGTCCCTTCATAGGTGTACACACTCTCAATATTTGCCATGTGCCTAATTGGAGAATAATCTAAGGATATACCATTGGCACCTAATAGTTCCCTAGCGGTTCTGGCACACATCCTAGCTACCCTTACATTGTTCTTTTTAGCAAAAGAGATCAACTCTGGAGAGCCTTTTCCCTCATCTAAAAGCCTTCCAACCCTATATGAAACCAACTGTCCCTTTGAAATTTCCATAAACATCTTGACCAATTTCTCTTGAACCAATTGATATGCAGCCAATGGTTCCCCAAATTGAGTCCTTTCCTTGGTATAGTTTAAGGCAGTCTCATAACAGTCCATAGCTGCGCCAAGTGCGCCCCAGGAAATTCCATATCTAGCTTGATTTAAACACATAAGTGGAGATTTTAAGCCACCAGAATTTGGCAACAGATTCTTTTCAGGGATCCTACAATTTACAAATCCAAGTTCACCAACTCCCCCTGCTCTCATAGATCCCTTTTGAGTTATCGCAGATTGACTAAAACCAGGGGTACCCCGCTCCACTATAAACCCTCTAATCCTTCCACTATCTATATCTTTTGCAAATACCACCGCAACATCAGCAATGTCAGCTTCTGTTATCCATGTCTTTGCTCCATTTAATACCCACTCATTCCCATCTTTTTTTGCCGTGGTCTCCATTGAACCAGGATCTGAACCGTGGTTTGGCTCTGTTAATCCAAAACAACCAATTATCTCTCCACTAGCCAGTTTTGGAAGATATTTTTTCCTCTGCTCTTCATCTCCAAACTTCCAAATTGGATACATAACAAGTCCAGAAGTAACAGCAACAAAGCTCCTTAGTGAACTGTCCACCCTTTCAACTTCCTGACAAATAAGACCAAATTCTACGTAATTACCACCAGGACAACCATACTCCTCTGGTAAAAACGCACCCAACATACCAAGCTCACCCATCTTAGGTGCTATTTTCTTAAAAGGAATTGGTTCCTCTTTATGAAATGCTTCCTTTATTAAGGGCTCGATTTCCTTTGTTAAAAATTCCCTTACTGATTTCCTTATTAACTTCTCTTCTTTTGAAAAGACATCATCCAATTTAAAAAAATCAATTCCTCTGAATGCCATAATAGATCCTCCCTTTTATTTTTTTCATTGGTCTCATATCAGGTCATAAGTTTGCTATTCTAACTATGTTTATTAAAACAAAATCTATACCAAGAATAAACCACATTTCATAATTGTATTATTTCTTTGATTTTTTGACCGAGAAATAACTTCTAGAACAGATTCTAGGTTGAATGAGTTTTGCAAAATTAAAAAATTATTTTTAAGAAGGGTTAAATATTCTTATATTTCAAAAGACTATATTTTTTGCATTTTTGCAAACAATAATCTCATTTTTGCAATTTACGGTACAAAGTGGTGGGAGATACTTAAAGTTTTTTTAATTCTCTCACATCGCCTGGGCAATGGTAGTTACATAAAAGCTCGATTAACAATGCAAGATAAAAAAAAGTATTAATACTAGTAGCTTGTAAACAGTTTTTAAAGTTACATCAATACCTAAATAGTCGATGCTTAAAAACAAAAAGGAACAAAAAAGCAAGCCGAACTCTACCTTCAAAACGTATCCAAATTTTTGGGAGCTCTATATCAATATCCTGCTACTCATTTGTAAGTGGAAATATACTAAATTTGAAATTTCACCTTTACTTTTAATAAATAAGTATTAACCTTATAGTTACTTCTACAGGTCAGACTTTTATTGTGGTCTAAATATATTACCTCAAATTTAGGTAGTTAGAAACGTTGCTATACAAAAATTTTCTAGAAGATAAGAGACCTTGAGATAAAAAAATTACAATAATAAAAAGGGGGATTTTAAATGATAATCACCAAGAAACATTTTGAACTTATTCAAAGGATTAAAAAGAAATGGGGCGAGGGAACAGTATTGGATAAAGCGCTTGATGAGCTTACAGATGAAGACTTAGAATATCTTTTTCATTTAGTGCTTGCGGGAATTGTCTCTGAAGAAGATGGAACATTTGAACTTACGCAAAGCGGACATCTTTTGTTAGAAGCAATAAATGAGTGTTTAACCAATGTAAAAGCCCAGGGAAAGGAGTATGAATGGAAAGAAAATTCAAAAATAATAGGTTCTGAAATAATTTCAATGCTTCAAATTGCAAAGTTTGCCCAGGGAAATGTGGAAGAACATGCTGAAATAAAAGAAGAACTTACTAAAAGAGGAATGGTAAAAGATGGACGAATTATGCCTGTAGCAGAGTCCATACTTGAAGCGTATGAAACTGCAAAACCGTCGTTGTTTATTTCTCCTGCACTTGCGGAAAAAATAAAGAAGATTCCTCCAGGACCTGGAAAAAAGTCCTTTTTAGAACTGGAAAAACAAGATATATTTCAACTTGAAGCAATGAGACTTCTTACTTTTTCTGTGCCTTATGGAAACAATTATTCTTTAACAGGAGCAGGACAACAGATAAGAGCTGGCCTTATAAAGGGACTCACCTTTTCTTTTCCATTAACTGATGAAATACTTTTCTCTTTACTTGGTCTCGAATCATTGAGTGAAGCTGAAAAGGAAAAGCTTTTGCAAATCGGAGTAATAGATGATCAAAATAATCTGCTTCCAGCAGGAAAACATCTTTTAATGGCAGCTAAATTTTTGTTTGAAGGACCTATATCAGTTAATCCCTCTGTGCAAATAGATGAAGATGATTTTTTATGCCTTGGCATTATAGATGAGCTTTGGACTAAAAATAAAGAGAATCCTGATATATATCCTTCTTATAAGCAGATAAAAGAAGAACTTGCAAAGAAATATGAAAGGGAAATAGATCACCTTTTAAGTCTGCATGTATTGGAAAGTTATTCTCTTGTAAAATCAGAAAGTATAGTAAATGGAAAACTCGTCTTTGAACTCACAGAATTGGGTAAAAAAATATTAGAAGACAGGAAGAGATATAATTTTTCATCTATAAGCTCTAAAGCTATTATGGCTATATCCACTACCAGAATGGAAAATCTATCTCCAGCAGATGACTGGGTGGAAATAGGAGAGAGAGAAAAACTTATTGGAAATGGGTACCCAACCTCTTCAGGTAGAATTTTTTCTTACCTTGCCAGCAATATAGACAGACTTCCTATGATAGACACAATGCAAAGAAAAGTGTTGGACACCATCTCTTTTATAAAAGGAGAATTTGAGGATTCCATTATAAGAAGACTTTCCAAAGAAGATGTAAAAGAAGTAAAAAAAGCACTTGGGAGGCTAGTGGCAAATGGTTTGGTTGATCTTCTGCCAGGTGGTCTATATAAAATAACAAGACCAGGGGAAATATTTAAAAGGGCCATGTCTGTTGTACCGCCCAACATTGTATATCATGTTACGCCCCACATATTAAGACTTCTGGCCTCTATTCAGAACAACATAAAAAATGGGCGTATAGAATGGAAAAAAGTAGAAAGGGAGTCTTTACTTGATCCTGAAGTGCTCAAAGACACAATTCAACAGTTGAGAACTTTAATGTATATTAAGGGAGAAAAATTAACAACTGCTGGAAAACTGCTTATAGAAGGGGTAGAGCAACTGAAGAGTATAAAAGTCCTCTGGGAAGAAATAGAAATTTAGCACCTCAGTATAATTCATTGAAAACAAAAAATAAGGGAGTCTTTATAAAAGACTCCCTTTATTATTAAAAACTTTATTTTTCTATCCCTCTAGGGCGAGTTTGACAAGATATGTAATATCCACCAAAAGTCAAAACAAATTTTTAACAGAACTTCCTCCTTATACAGCATTTGTCCTGCCCCCTAAAAGAACACGACAAAATATCCTAAGGAACTAAAATTAAATCCTTGATAAAATCTTTAACTTTAGGCAAAGTAATTTTACTCTCAACCATAGAGCATCCTCCTTTATGAGGATAATAGTGAATAAATCTCTGGCAAACCATGTCATAAAAAAAATCAGTAAAGTCAAAGAGCTTTATTTTCGGTTGATCTTGTTGGTTGGCCTCTAAGGTTGCGGGAAAACAAAACTCTTGCAAGAACTATCTACTTTGACTCCTGCTCCAATTATCAATGTCAATCT
>NZ_JBMYBT010000099.1:0-7801 GCF_053993635.1 Desulfothermus sp.
ATTTATTCCCTTTTCATCCATCTATCTATTACTTCCCACATCCCAAATCCCATGGAATTTCTTTCTCCAAGTCCTGTATCATAGGCAAATTTCAAAAACTCTGGCTCTCCTGACAGTTCAAACACTCCTTTCCAGCCCTCGATCACTGCGCCTTTTTCTCTATTTCCATACCAAATAGCGGCCTTCTTTATTTGAATAGGCTCGATTTTAAGCTCATAGGGGCACTCTTCTTTTTTTAAAGCAACCCATTTTTTTTGTAGATTTTTGCTAATTGACTCGGAAAATCTATTTCCTGGAGGGCAGAGTTTATATTTTCCATCATCTCCAGTAGAACGCATGGCGATTGGATTTAGGGATTTGATTTTAATTTTAGATCCAAATTTTTTAGGTGGTAACACTGCAATGGAGTTTAAAAAAATTTTGTTCTCACCCAAAAGAAACTCATCTCCTGTTATAAAATTTTTGGCTACTTGCTCTAAAATCCAATTTACAGGAGATGAGATATAAAAGCTAATTTTTGGAGGAAATGAAAACATATTATTTTTCTTATCTAACCTTCCTTTTTCCAATATTGAAGAAAAAGTAAAAAGTTTAAATTTTCTTTTTTCATATTTAAAACCTTCATTATGAAGCCAGATAGCGGAAGGACCATCTAATAGATTGTAGATTAAACCTTGTAGGGTCCTTAAAAAACCCTTTTTAAGATGAATAAAACCATTTGAATTCAATTCAACTTTTATTCTCATACAATCTCCATAAATAAAGTTTTTATTTTATACTATAAAATTTATTTTTGGTTTTCAATAGTTGCTTGAAATTTATTATGCAAAGGGTCACAAAGAAGATTAAAACTATACCAGAAATGGAGAATTTAAGTGTTTGCCTTGACTTTGGAAATCTCCCTGGTACCTTAACAAAATCTAAAAGAGTGATTGATGAGAGAGACTAATTGTGGGTAGCTTTAAATAACTTGTCTGTCTCTTCAAGAGCATTGGCATACACAGAACTCACGATATCTAAAGGTATTTTTAGTCCCTTTAATAAGTTTAAGACTCCCTTCCAATCACCCCTTTCCTGTTTTTCTATGAGTTTTAGATAGGGATAAAGACGGGTTTTTTTACCGAGTAAAGTATCTTTAATGGTATCATCCAGTGGCAATAAAGCCAAAATATCTTCCATTGACTGATCTAATAAAGCGTCCAAAAGGGAGAATAGCCCCAGCATAAATAATTCATCTTCTGTGTGGTCTGTTTTTAAAAAATCTATTAACCCCATTAAAAAGTATCCACGAATTGTGGACTGACGGATAATTTCAATACCTCTATCTGAAGGATTTATAGTACTAAGTAAAAATATTCTGCACCATTTAACAACATTATTATAACCAAGTAAATTAATGGCCTGCCTTATTTTTTTTATTTTATTGGCGAGTCCTAGGGCAGGTGAATTTATGTATTGCAGGAGTTTATAACTTAAAGAAAGATCTGTTTTTATAGTATTTTCTAATTCATCAAGATCATCACTTGTGTTTTTTTTTGAGAAAAAAGCAAGTAATTTTAATTTGGTTATAGTAGTTGGTGGTATGGATTTACCTTTAACCAATTCGGGTTTTTGGAAAAAATAGCCTTGAAATAGGTCTGCACCCATTTTTTTTGTTATATTGAATGTATTTCTATCCTCTACTTTTTCTACAAGGATTTTTATTGTAGGATTTAAATTTTTTACTAGTAATATTAATTTTTCAATTGTTGCAACTTCCATATTGAGGATGTCTATTTTAACTATATCAATTAGTTTAAATAATTTTTTGTTTGTTACATGCCCTATAAAATCATCTAGCGCTAAAAGATACCCTTTTTTCTTTAAATCAATACAGGCCCTTAATATATCTCTGTCAATTATAACATCTTCTAATATTTCTACTACTGTTGTTTCTTTTGGTAATATTTCTGCTATACCAGAAATTAAAGATTTATATGGAAAGTTTATAAAAAAATATGTCTTTTTAGGTATACCTTTTTGAGCAAGACTAAATCCGTCTATAATGACTTTAGATGTTGCCACCTCTCCATTTATGACATTGGCAGATTCCATATCTGCATCGCGAAATAGAAGTTCATATCCATAGATACGCAGTTTTCCGTCAAAGATAGGCTGTCTGGCTATAAAGAGTTCTTGTGATATATTGTTGGTTACCATGGTCTAAAATCAAGTTTAAGGGATAAGGGCTAAATTTTCTAACCCTGTATCTTCTCCAAGACCAAACATGAGATTTGCATTTGCCACAGCCTGTCCTGATGCCCCTCTACAAACATTGTCAATACAGGATATTATTAAGGTTGTATTTGCCCTTTTGTCAAAGCACAATGAAATATCGCAATACATAGTGCCTCTTACAAATCTGGCCTCTACTAATTTGCCTTTTGGATATAATCTGATCCATTTATTTTCATTGGCAAATTCAAGATATGTTTCATATAATTGATCAAAAGTTATGTTATGTTTTAGTGTTACATACATGGTGGACACTATTCCCCTCTGAATAGGGAGTAAATGGGGATTAAATGACACAGTTATATTTGTATTTGCGATCTTGCTTAGCTGTTCCTCTATCTCTGGTGTATGCCTATGAGCTCCTGCCACACTATACGGTCTGAAATTATCATACACTTCACTAAAAATAATGCCCAATTTTGCAGATCTACCAGCCCCACTTGTACCAGACTTGCTGTCTATTAGAATAGGCGATGGATTTATTAACCCATTTTTTAAAGCTGGGTATAGACCTAAAATAATAGAAGTTGGATAACAACCAGGATTTGCAATTAATTGAGCGTTTTTTATTTGATCTTTGTAAATTTCAATTAATCCATACACTGCCTTATTTAAGAGGTCCTTTTGCGTGTGTTTGGTTTGATACCACTCTTCATAAATATGTGGATCTGAGAGACGAAAGTCTGCACTAAGATCAATGACTTTAACCCCTTTATCTAAAAAAATAGGTGCAATGTCCATGGCTGTTTTGTGAGGCACTGCTAAGAAAACCAGATCTACATTAACATCTCTACATTTATCTGGATGGATTATCTCAATTTCTCCTTCTTTTGTTCCCATAAGATGGCCAAATATATCCATTAATTTTTTGCCACACTCTTGCCTGGATGTGGCAAATTTAAGCTCAAATTTTGGGTGATTGGTGATAATTCTAATTAGCTCTGTGCCAGTATATCCCAGTGCTCCTACTATTCCAACAAAAATGGTCATAGATATATCTCCTATATTTCATGATTACGCACGTTGTACATACTTCATCTTGAGTTCAAACAAAATGTTTTTAAAGAAATCCTCTTCTTCGTTACTTAGATTTCCCTTGGTCTTTTCTTCCAACATCGATAACACATCTATTGTATGTCTCGCAAGGTCTAGGTCAACTTCTTTTTTCCCTGTAACAGGATCTGGGACTTCTCCCAGATGGACTAAAGCTGATGAGCTAAGGGACATAATAAAGGTAATAAAGTCCACCTTGGGCATTGGCCCTTTTTTATTGTATTCTGACTTAACTTGTTCCATCCTTTCCTCTGACATAACTATTCCCCTTGGACTATTTTTTGAAAAAAATTTTTTCTTACCTGTTTATCCTTAAATAATAACAGAGAATTATTGCTTAGGCAAATTGAATTTTATCAATTATCCCTAATCTTGCCAAGATTAGCAGTGAAATTTTTATCCTGTTGTTGACATATAATCTTTTTGGAGTATTCTCAATTATACAGTCATTAAATCAGGCGCATTGAACTGAAAAACAAACACAGGAGGTGTTATGAAACCAAGAAAAATTAAAGATAAAATTTATTGGATGGGGTCGGTGGATTGGGATAGGCGTCTATTTGATACCCTTGTCCCGCTTCCAGACGGGACAAGCTATAACGCATATCTTATTGAAGGGAGTGAGAAGACTGTGCTTTTGGACACTGTTGATCCCCCTATGGCCCACGAACTACTTTCCCAATTGGAGGGGATTTCAAAGCTTGATTATATCATCTCACACCACGCAGAACAGGATCATTCAGGAACAATTCCAATGGTGCTTGAAAAATTTCCTGATGCAAAGGTAATAACAAGCACCAGGGCAAAAGGAATGCTTATGGACCTTTTGCAAATACCTGAAGAATATTTCATAACTGTAAAAGATGGCGAGACCCTATCCCTTGGCAATAAGACCTTGAAGTTTGTCTATACCCCTTGGGTCCACTGGCCTGAGACCATGTGTACTTATCTGGAAGAAGACAAAATTCTCTTTAGCTGTGATTTTTTTGGTTCCCATATTGCTACTAGTGATTTATTTGTTACAGATGAAGGACGAGTGTTGGAGGCAGCAAAACGCTATTTTGCTGAGATCATGATGCCCTTTAGAAATGTGATTCAAAAGAACCTTGAGAAGCTCGCTCCTTATGACATAGAAATGATAGCTCCCAGTCATGGGCAAATATATCCCAGGGCTTCTTTAATTATAGATGCCTATAAAGAGTGGGTGCTAGGAATGCCCAGAAACAAAGTAGTCATTCCATATGTAACCATGCATGAAAGCACTAAGCAGATGGTAGATTATCTTGTATCTGCTCTTGTTGAAAAAGGTGTTATGGTTGAACAGTTCAATCTTGCTGTTACTGATATAGGAAAGCTAGCCATGGCCCTGGTGGATGCAGCTACTATAGTTATTGGAACTCCAACTATCTTGGCCGGCCCTCATCCATACGCTGCATATGCTGCATTTTTGGCAAATGCATTGAGGCCAAATACAAAATTCCTTTCCATTATCGGTTCCTATGGGTGGGGTGGAAAGACAGTAGAAACTTTGGCAAAAATGATCCCTAATCTAAAGGTGGAAGTTATCGAACCTGTTCTTTCCAAAGGAAAGCCGTCAGAGGCTGATTTTAAAGCACTGGAGAAATTGGCTGAAACTATTGCAGAAAAACACAAACAAGAGGGATTTAAATAACCAGCCAATTATACTGGACTAGCAACCCGCCCTATGCGGGTTGCAGTCTATGAATCTCTGTGTTTATACAGTCCTTTAATAAGAGCGGTCATGTTATGCCCACCTTGTGTAACACGCAGTTTTACAGGCTCAATTGCAAATTCTACTCTCTCTAATTTTAGATAATAAATTATGCCAGCCTTATATTATTCCTTTTGTATGAAGTGCATTAAAGACCATAAAAAGGGCTGCTATCCAATTTGTATAGGCAAAAAGCTTTTTCAAATTTTTAGGCTTTGACTTCAGAGAAAATTTTCCTCCTATAATTCCACCTAAAATTGTAATAAAAGCAAGTGGGATAGCATAATGTGGATTAAAATCTCCGTGAATAGCATGTCCTATAAAACCCATAAAAGCAGTTGCTGCTATTAATGTGGATGCAGTTCCAACTGCTGTATGCATTGGTACTCCACAAGCTAGGACCATCAAAGGGACCAAAAAAGATCCCCCTGATACGCCAACCATTCCAGCAGCAAAACCAGTTAAAATAATGATTGGTAATGCAATGTATAAGTTAACATTATATACATTATCACCTGCTTTAATATTAATGATTCCAAAACGTTTGTTCTTTACAGTGGTTTTATTTTCTGAAACAGGTATTAACATTAATAGTCCTGCTATAAATAACATAGCTGCAAATATCAACTTTAATGAAAAACCACTAAAAAGATGAGAAAAATATCCTCCTGCAAGTGCTGATAGAGATGTAAATGTACCAATTAGAATAGCCAACATCCAGGATACAGATTTATTTTTTTGAAAAATAATCATAGCTGCAACAGAAGCTGAGAAAAGAATAAACTGACCTGTTGTTGCTGCTTCGTGCATGGGAATGTTGGCCATTGCCAGAATTACTACATAAAAATTTCCACCTCCTTTTCCCACCATTGTCATAGTTACAGCTACAATAAAAATAAAGAAACCTACTATAACTAAATTTGACATCTAAAAAAACCTCTTGATTTTTTTACCATGAAAACACACAAAACCATGTTGAAAGACCAGTCTCTATTTTCGTATCCGTGGGTGGCCAGGATATTTTGGATCCGGCCATGCCGGTTTAGCTTTTTCCAATTTCAATGGTTGCTATGCCGAACTTTCGATAGGCCCAAAAGATAAAAGCGTACCTTAAGTATTGAGAACAATTTCCTGAAAGCCGTTATCTGCTCAATTTCCCTGCCCGTCTACAAGGGGATATCTCATAAAAAAATCCCGGGCCATCCTTACAAATGGCATCATAAACCGCCGTATCGCCATGGGGATGAGACTTACCAATCATATCTCCAACCACCCTGGCAGATTTTTCAACAGAATATTCAAGATAAAAAATTTTTCATCTCATCTTCTATGCTTACAACAGATATATTTGCATCAAACGGCACAAAGATTCTCCCACCCCCCTTAAATGTTACCATGAGACACATAGACCTGTTGATTATACAGGCACTTAATGTATTTGGACAGAAAAAAGAAAGCAAGGATAGGAGCAGGCCTTAAACCGGCATGACCGGATTCATGAACAGGAAGAACCACAGGATGTTATCGAAGGGAAAACAAAAACAGGAGAGCATCAAATATCCATCAAGGCAACAACGCCTTGAGGGCAATATCAATACGTGTCTTTTCATCAAGATCAGTCCTTGACAGCATTTCGCTGGCAGCATTCACCTTATCCTGTAACATGGAAACGGCCATTTCAAGGTCCTGTATAGTCTGGCTGGCGTTTCTTTCAGTTACGTCCATAGCCTCACGCACCTCACACGCCTCTTCCGCCAATTTCTTCATATCATTTATTTTTGTTAACTTAATAAACAGCTCATCAAAATTCAACGGCTTTTGCAGATAATCAACAGCCCCTTTTTTCATGGCCTCCACTGCATTTTCGACTGAGGCAAAAGCTGTCATAACAATTACCCCTGTCCGACTGCTTTTCTCTCTGGCAGCTTCCAGCACACCAATACCATTCACACCACCGGGCATCATAAGATCCGTTATAATCACATCGTAATAGTCGTTTTTGATAAGATCAACAGCCATCTTTCCATTTTCCGCTGTTTTGGTCTCCTCGTAACCGGCCTGTGTAAGTTTTTTTACTACAAGTTCCCTTGTAACAGGATCATCGTCAACAACCAATATTCTGAGAGTCATTATATTTTTTTACCTCCCTCTTTTTAACCTGTTTCCATCCATACAAGGCTGCTTCACAATTCCAGTGCCTGCCTGTGCATTGTTATGTCTGCCGTCCAGACGAAACGGAAAAGACACAACACTCAACCCATTGCTTCTCCCGATTTTGTAAAAGAAATCACATTTCCGGAAAGGAAACACCACTGTATCCTGATTTTATTTATGGTCAGGCACTAATTGATAGTATATGGAACGTATATGTTTGTGCGGCTTAAACCGCGGACAGATCCCGGTAAGAGATTCAGTAGATCCTATTATCAGATAACCGTCAGGTTCCAGAATCTCCGCTATTCTTTCAAACAGCCTCTTTCTATCTTCCATGTTGAAATATATGGCCACATTTCTGCAAAATACTATGTCAAATTTACCGAGGGCTTTGAATGGCAACATCAGGTTCAGTTTCCTGAAAGTAGCCATGGCCCTGATCTCGTCTTTTATCTTCCAGCCTCCGCTTACAGGTGAAAAGTACTTGCGGAGAATGTCAGGTGCAAGGCCACGTTCAATCTCAAATTTACTGTAGATCCCCTGACTGGCCTGGGCAATAGCTGCATCGGAAATATCTGTACCTAACAG
>NZ_JBMYBT010000100.1:0-9816 GCF_053993635.1 Desulfothermus sp.
TGTCTGGTTGAAAACCCCACGGAATAAAGGCAGTAAATCCCCTGGTTTTATCTTGCAGATCCCTTAACCTTATAAGATGGAGTATCCTATCTTCCATTGTTTCCACATGGCCAAACATCATTGTGGCTGTGGTTTTTAATCCAAGCTTATGGGCTGTCTCCATTACATCCAGCCACTCACTTGCACTGCACTTGTTTGGAGAGACCTTATGTCTAACTCTATCAACCAATATCTCGGCCCCACCTCCTGGGATAGAATCAAGGCCTGCTGCAATTAACCTCTTAATTACTTTTTTTATGGAAAGGTTATTTAATTTACTGAAATGGACTATTTCAGGTGGGGAAAAACCATGCACATGGATAGTGGGAAATTTCTCTTTAATATGAGTTAGCATGTTTTCATAAAAGTTCAATTTCAAGTCTGGATGGTGGCTGCCCTGCAAAAGTATTTGTGTTCCTCCTAGCTCAAGGGTCTCCTGGATCTTTTTGTCCAGTTCATCAAAACTTAATACATATCCACCATCCTCTCCAGGGGATTTAAAAAAAGCACAAAATTTACATCCGCACACACATATGTTTGAATAATTTATATTCCTGTCAACAACATAAGTAACAATATTTTCAGGGTGCTTTTTTTTGCGAATAAAATTTGCAAGATCACCAAGCTCAAAAAAAGAAGCCTCTAAATACAATTTATAGGCCTCATCAAAGGTAAGCCTTTTCTCCATTAAAACTTTGTCTATAATTTTTCTTAACATACACCAACTCACGTATAGATATTAAAAAAAGAGAGTTTTTAATGTTATTAAAGCTCGCCTTTCGTACGAATTTTATAGTTTCTCTTTTCAAGATAGTTTCCAAGCAAAATAGAGCTAAATATTACAAGAGGTAGAGAGACTAGGAGTCTTATAATACTGAATTTTATACCCATAAATGAGGCCTCAAAGATGGTCATAGGGATCCTGCAAATTCCAGAAGCCCCAAGGTAGGTAAAAATAACAGACAGTTTTGCTCCTTTTTTAAATAGGCTATAGGCAACAGGAAATGCTACATACAGTCCACCAACTGTTGTTCCTGCAAGTAGTATTACCCAGAAATAACTCATCATGCCAGAACCTTTACCTAGGTGTTTTTCCACTTTTTCTTTTTTTACCCATACTTCAAAGAGCCCAATTAAGATAAATGCACAGGGTAAAATTTTTAGCATCTCTATTGCAAAGGTTGCAAAGTTAAGTCCTATTTGTTTACCTGGCTGAAAATTCATTACAAATGATGCCACGATAAATATAAAATAAAGGACAATAAATGTGATCTTAATAAAGTTGTTTTGTTTTTTCATATCAATTCTCCAAAGAAAAATCCAATTGCAATAGCAACAATGATGCTTATAATGAAACTAATTAAATTTCTAATAATGGTTACCTTTGCGCCAAAATATTCTTTTTCCACAGGATAACTAATCACTCCTACCATCATAAGGGTAGTGGTAAAGGCAGCGAGCACCATATAACTTACACCTTTTTTTAATAAAATCCCACATAAAGGATATGCAATAAATCCTGGCATTAATGTAATAGATCCAAAAATAGAAGCCAATATTACACTAAAAAACTTATTTTTAGTACCCAGATAATTTATTATCATCTTGTCTGGAACTAAAAAAAGTACAATTGAAACTAATATAAGCATAATCAAAAATGCAGGTAATATATTCATAAATTTTTTATATGCAATCTTAAGTGCCTTAATGGTTTTGTTCTTATCAAAAATAAAAGATATTATTAGTGCACATATTGTAATACTAAGTAAATAGTAAAACATATAAATTCCTTTTTATTTAATTAGGTAAAATGTTAAACATCCCATCTCTTTCAATAGGGATGAGGCCGCAGCCTTCTATCATTTCTATTAATTCTTTTTTGGTAAGCACATTGGGTGATCTTGCCCCTGCCATGTGGCCAATTTTTTCTTCTACAACTGTTCCGTCAAAATCATCTGCCCCAAAGTAAAGTGCACTCTGGGCAAGTTTTAAACCGAGCATTACCCAATAACTCTTTATGTGTGGAATATTATCAAGCATAAGCCTTGATATGGCTATTGTCTTTAGGGTTTCTATTCCTAAGACCGATTTTTTAACTTTAATTTTGCTCTTTTTTGGTAAAAAAGGAAGAGGTATAAAACATACAAATCCACTGGTTTTATCCTGAAGCTTTCTTAACTTGTCTAAATGGTCAATTCTGTGGACAAAAGATTCTATGTGACCAAAGAGCATGGTACAGTTTGTCTTTATCCCCAGGCTGTGGGCTATTTCCATTATCTCCAGCCACCTTTCGCCACTAATTTTTTCAGGACAGATCTTGTTTCTTATCTCAGGATCAAAGATCTCTGCCCCTCCCCCAGGCATCATGTCAAGCCCAGCTTTTTTTAGCTCTATTAAAACTTCATCAACCCTCAGACCTGAAATTTTTGATAGGTGTTCAATTTCAACTGCAGTAAAACATTTTAATGTTGCTTGTGGTACGAGTCTTCTTATCAATTTTAACATCTCCACATAATAGGAAAAAGGAAAGTCTGGATGACACCCACCAACTATATGGATTTCTTTTATTGTTAAAGGGAGATCTTTTATTTTTTTTTCTATATCTTCAAGGGTAAGTTCAAATGAACCATTTTCTCCTTTTTTTCGGGAAAACACACAAAACTTACATTGATTAACACAGACATTTGTATAATTTATGTGCTGGTTTAACACATAGGTTGTTTTTTTTCCGTGTAAATTTTCCCTTTTTAGGTTGGCAAGATATCCTAAGATTAATGGATCTGGTATGTTATACAGTTTTATGGCCTCCTCATTTGTGATCCTTATGTTATTTAAAATTTTTTCAAAGATATCTTCGATCTTGTATTTTTTTAATTTATTTTGCATGATTTAAATCCATACCAATTGGTTTGAAGAGGATTTTAGGAGCCCGTGTATAAAAGTCAACAAAAATATGTAAAGAGGTATAGTTTATGAGAAAGCTTAACTTTGCAATATCTCCATGTCCCAATGATACCTACATCTTTGGTGGACTGCTATTAAAAAAAGTGCCTTTCCCCATTGAAATAGATTTTCTCTTAGAAGATGTAGAAAAACTTAATAATCTCTGTATCCAGGGCATATATGATGTAATCAAGGTAAGTTGTGCAATATATTCACAGGTAAAGGATAAATATGTTTTACTTGGGTGTGGTGGCGCAATTGGTAGGGGATGTGGTCCAGTGGTTGTATCAAAAAAAGGTTTTTCCATATCTCAGGTCCAAGATAAGTCTATAGGAATTCCTGGTAAAAATACAACTGCCTTTTATATATTTAAAAAGGTCGTGCCTGATTTTAAGGGTAGAATTATAGAGCTTAGATATGATAAGATTATTCCCGCAATATTAGAGGGAGGCATAGATGCAGGCATTCTTATCCATGAAGCCCGTTTTACATATGGGGAATATGGACTGGAGTTGATAATTGACCTTGGCAAGTGGTGGGAAGATACAACAAGCTATCCCATTCCTTTAGGGTGCATTCTGGCAAAAAAGGAACTTGGGGAAAGGGTAATTGGACAAATTGAAGATGGTATAAAGAGAAGTATTGAATATGCAGAAAAAAATTTAGCTGATATCTGGCCACTTATTAAACAAAATGCCCAGGAGATGGATGATAGTGTAATAAAAAAACATATTAAGACCTTTGTAAATGAATTTTCAAAGGATATTGGAGATGAAGGAAGGGCAGCAATTGAGTTTTTGGGGTCTTAATCCTTTAAAGATCTTTTTTTATTTCTATCCCATCCAGATACATTTGGGCAATTTGTTCGATAACTTCTTCTAAAGAAAGCCCTTTTTCAGGTTTAAACCAGAAGTATAACCAGTGCAGTGCGCTTATAATTGAAAAGGTCATAACTGTTGGATCAAATTTTTTTATAACTCCCTTGTCCATAAGCTCCTTTAAAAAGTTCCTGAGTTGATGGACGTTTTCTGTCTCTTTATCTAGTATAATCCTCTTTTTTTCTGGTGATAGGAATTCTATCTCATGTAACAGAATCTTATTAAAATTTTTGTTCTTTAAGTATGTTGTGGCATATTCCAACATTATGTCTTTTAACTTCTCTTTTAATGGAATATCTAAGGTTTTGTTCCTGGAAATTGCTTGTTTCATATTGTTTATGAGCTCATCAGCTGCCTTTAAGCATATTTTAAAGAGGATTTCTTCTTTGTTTGTAAAGTGATGGTATAAAGCAGCCTTAGAGATACCGACCTTTTGGGAAATCTCCCTGGTGGTTGCTTTTTCATAGCCTTTTTCATAAAAAAGTTCCTGTGCAGCGTTTAATATCTCAATGGCAGTGTCGTGGAACTTATCCTTTTTTTCAGACATGTATGGACTTCCTTTTTTATAAGTTTGTGGTTGAAAAATGAGAAAAAAATTTTAAGATACCAGCAGGTGTCATCTTTCTTACTGGTCGCCCATTAAAAATCATATTTTTTTGATTGTCAAGTTTTAATCATTTTCAGAGTCAAATTGGGTTTGTATTTATGTTGAACTTAAGGTAGTTATGTGTTAGACAAACTCCACACTTACCATATTTGGCTGAAAGTCAAATTGGTGGTCACAAATTTTGGGGAGGGATTTATATGGATTATAAAAATTTGATTTTTGAGGTCGATGAATACGGAGTTGGCGTTGTTAGGCTTAACAGACCAGAAACATTAAATGCATTTAATAAAGATTTGGTTATAGAATGTATAGATCTATTTGAGAAGGTTAATAGGGATGATTCTGTGAGGGTCATTGTACTGACTGGCTCTCAGGGTGCATTTTGTGCTGGAGGCGATATAAACTGGCTTCTAGCATCTAAAGAGCCCCTTCAAAAAAAAGAGATAATGGATTATACAAATCATATGGTTCTATCCATGGAAAAGGTTAAGAAACCCATTATTGCGTGTGTTAATGGTGTGGCTGCTGGCGCTGGTACTGCCATAGTACTTGGGTGTGATATTATTTATGCATCAGAAAATGCCAAATTTGCCCCAAATTTTATTCACATTGCAGCTGTACCTGATAGTGGTTGTAGTTGGTTTTTGCCCAGAAAAATAGGATATCACAGGGCATTTGAACTTTTTTTAACCGGTAAAATCCTGGATGCCAAAGATGCCCATGAAATGGGAATATACAATAAGATCTTTCCTGCTGACAAATTGGAACAAGAGACTATGAAACTTGCTAAGAGACTTTCTTATGGACCAACTTATGCAATGCAGGCAATTAAAACCATGCTCAAGATGAGCTTTAAAAATGAGTTGAGCACACAGTTGGATATAGAGGCCTATTATCAGGTAATGGCCTGGTGTAATCCAGATTTTATAGAGGGTGTAAATGCATTTTTTGAAAAGAGAAAACCAAATTTTAAAAGATAATAGGAGATTGTAATGAATATTAGTATTGAATTAGTAAGAAAACTTGCTAAAATGGATCCAACGTTTAGAGAAACTTTTTATTCTTTTGTTGACGAATTTTATAAAGATCAAGAAAATTTTTTAACAAAGGACGATATTAAGGATTTAAGTTCAAAGCTAGAATCCATTTCTGATCTTGATATATTAAAAAAAGAATTTGAAACATTAAAAACAGAACACTTATCCTTGCAAAAAAAGATAGATGAAAAACTTAAGGAAAATGATGAGAAGATAAAAGAGCTCACATCACATATAACTACTGTAAAAGATTTGTTTACATCAAAGATTGAGGAACTAATAAAAACACAAAAGGAGCTTATATCTACTGTTTCAAAAAATAAAGAAGTTGATTATTCGCCTGTTATATCCTGTATTGAGGACAACACAAAGGGACTTAAAGAGATAACAAAGGAATTTAAAGAAAGTGTCAGTGGCCTTTTGAAAAACATAAAAAAGATTTCAACTAATAGAATTTTATCTAACTTACCAAAAACACTAAAGAAAAAATTAAGCCTTAATTTGAAAGAACATCTTAAAGCTAAAACTTTTGAAATTAAGGGAAACAAGATTCAGTTTCCTATTTTTGGTAGAGGAACCAAAAATAAAAAATCACACACTGTAATTGGTACTATCTTGGATTCGCCAACTAAAAAGGATATTGATGAATTTGTAGATGCAGTCTCGCACCTTCAAAAGGAAAAAGAACTGCCTTCAGCCTTGTTAAAGGTTGTGGTGGTAGAACAAATCGAGGAAGATCTTGAAAAAGCAGCTGAAAAAATGGGTGTTTCTATAATTTGGATGCAAGATCTATAGGAGAATTTGATGAAAAAAAATGAGATCCAAAGAATTCTAAAAAAGGCAAAGCAAGAAGGTTTAAAGACATTAGATGAGAGTATATCCAAGTCCATATTGTCCTTGTTTGGTGTTAGTGTAGTAGACGAGATAGAGGTAGTTGATATTGATAGTTTAAAACAAGTTGCAAAAATATGGGGATATCCTCTGGTCCTTAAGGGGATATCAAAGGATATCCCCCATAAATCTGAGATGGGGCTGGTCTTAACAAATCTATATAATTTGGAAGACCTTAAGAAGGCATATAAGTCTTTAGAATCTAAAAAGGATCTAGGTATTGAAAAAATAATAGCTCAGCCACAAATCAAGGGTTCCAGAGAGTTTGTGGTTGGGATGTTCAGGGATCCTGATTTTGGGCCTGTGGTTATGTTTGGCCTTGGCGGAATTTTTACTGAGGCCATAGGGGATTTTGCACTCAGGGTGTGTCCAATAACCCTTGATGAAGCTGTAAGATGTGTAAATGAGATTAGATCTAAGGCCTTACTTGGAAATTTTAGGGGAGAGCGGGCGGTAAGTATAGATAAATTGGCAAAGATATTAGTGGCTCTCTCAGATCTAGCCCTTGAGTTTGAGGATATTAAAGAGATAGACATAAACCCTGTAAAAATAACCAAAGGTGGAGATGTAATTGCAGTTGATGCATTGATAGGAGTAGAGCAAGATCCCTGTTTTAAAGTATATCCAGATAGGGTGGACCCTAAGAATTTGAGAAAGTTTTTTTATCCTGAATCAGTGGTATTTATCGGGGCATCTTCAAAGTTAGGGAAATGGGGACATCTTCTACCAACAAATGTAATAAGTGGTGGATATGAAGGAGAAATATATCTTGTAAATAAAAGGGGTGGGGATGCCTTTGGGAAAAAGATGTATACGAGTCTAGACCAACTGCCAGATTCCATTGACTTGGCTGTAGTCACCATTCCTGCAAGGTTTGTCATTGATTTGATACCAAAATTGGCTAAAAAAAATATACACTATATGTTGCTCATAGCGTCAGGGTTTTCTGAAGCAGGAGAGGAAGGTAAAAAATTACAACAGCGTCTTGTTCAAGTTGCAAAGGAAAATAATGTTTTTATAGTTGGTCCAAACACAATGGGACTTTGTAATCCCCATGCAAATTTTCATTGCATTGGGACGTTGGTACAACCAAGACCTGGCAGGACTGCCATGGTATCTCAATCTGGAAATATGGGAGTTCAATTACTATCTTTTGCCACAGATCAGGGTATAGGTATCAGAGGATTTTGTGGATCAGGGAATGAAGCCATGGTGTGTATTGAAGATTATCTTGAGGCGTTTTATGAGGATGATTTGACCTCTACAGTGATGTTGTATGTGGAAAGTGTAAAAAATGGAAGGAGATTTTTTGAGCTAGCAAAGAAAGTATCCAAGAAAAAGCCTGTTATTCTTTTAAAGGGTGGAGAGACCGATGCTGGAGTTAAAGCAGCTTCAACACACACTGGGGCAATGGCAACAAATGTTAAAGTATTCAATACCATGTGTCGTCAGGCTGGGATATTAAAGGTTGATGCACCTACTGACCTTTTAGACCTTGCTGCGTCTTTTTCTTCCCTTCCTCTTCCAAAGGGCAATAAGGTGGTTATAATTACCTTAGGTGGTGGCTGGGGTGTTATAACTGCTGATCTTTGTGCTAAATATGGACTTAAGCTCTCAAAAATTCCTCAAGAATTAATTGAACTAATTGATGAAAAACTTCCTGATTTTTGGAGCAGGTCAAATCCAATAGACCTTGTGGGGAATTGGGATATTGAACTTCCAAAGACTATACTTGAAAAGGTCCTTAGTTGGGGTGGATGTGATGCAGTGATAAATTTAGGGATATTAGGTAGAAAGTATTTTTTGAAAAGATATACTTCATCAATTGAAAAGAGCGATCCTACGTATTCAAAAGATTTTCTGGATAATATAAAAGAAATGGTAGATGTATATGAGAAGGATTTTTTGGAAGTGTGTGCGAAAATGATGGATAAATATGAAAAGCCAATTTTTGGTGTTCGGCTAAACACAGAGCCTGATGATAAAACTGTTTATGAAATTCATGGTTCAAAATATAAGACAGTTTGCTATAATTCCCCTGAAGATGCTGTGAAGGCGTGTGCTAGGATGTATGAATATTTTGTCTGGCTATCAAGGAGCTAAATAAATGTTGTTTGAGCAGGGTCCAATAAGACCACCTAGTGAAGCATATAGTCTGCTTCTTAGGTTTACTAGAAATTGTCCGTGGAATAAGTGTGAGTTTTGCCCTGTGTATAAGGGAGCCAGGTTTTCAAAAAGACCCCTAAACGAAATCTTGCGGGATATTGATGCGGTTAGATTTATTTTGGATGATCTTAGGGAGAAGTCCTGGAAACAGGGATATAGTGGTGAGTTGACAAGGGAATTTATATCAGGGATTCTCAGGGATCCCAATATACATGAACAATATAAACACGTTGCAGCCTGGGCATATCGCGGAAATTTTACTGTGTTTATACAGGATGCAAATAGCCTTATTATGAAGACTGAGGATTTGGTTAATGCAATTAGGTATTTGAAGGAAAAAATTCCGCAAATTACCAGAATTACAACTTATGGTCGTGCATCTACAATTGCCAGAAAAAGCCTTGAAGAAATAAAGGAATTAAAAGACGCTGGTCTTAGCAGGATTCATGTGGGTATGGAGTCAGGATCAGATAATGTCCTCAAATTAGTAAAAAAAGGGACAAGTGCAAAGCAGCTTATTTTGTCAGGACAAAAGGTAAGAGAAGCTGGTATTACCCTATCAGAGTACCTGATGCCAGGGCTTGGTGGAAAAGATTTATGGAAAGACCATGCTATATCATCAGCTCGGGTTATAAACGAGATTAATCCTGATTTTATAAGACTTCGTACTTTACACATTGTGCCCTCTACCCCCCTTTTTGAGAGGTATAAAAAGGGAGAGTTTAAAAAACTCACGGAAGATGAAGTGGTTCAGGAGATTAGACTCTTTATAGAAAATTTAGATGGAATTACTAGTATTTTAACTTCAGATCATATTATGAATTTACTTGAGGAAGTGGAAGGAAAATTCCCTGAAGACAAAGAGAAAATGTTAGGTATAATTGACGAGTATTTATCACTCCCAGATGAAGACAGGCTTTTATTTCGTCTTGGAAGGAGAGGTGGGGGACTTAGATCTGTAAAAGAACTGGCCAACCCATATATAAAACAAAGGCTCAAAAGGGCAAAACAGGAGTTAGAGTCTTCAGAAGGTATGGATATAGACAAATTAATTGAAGAGATGGGGAATCAATACATATGAGCATTGATACAATTGTAAGTACATTAAATTCATTTATTGGAAAATCCATTTTAGTCTCGGCGTTTTTTTGTTTTTTAGGTGGGGTGCTCGCTAGTTTAACTCCCTGTGTATATCCACTTATTCCAGTTGTTGCCTCATATGTAGGTTCAAAATCCGTGCATTCTTCTAAAACCA
>NZ_JBMYBT010000101.1:0-8052 GCF_053993635.1 Desulfothermus sp.
TAACTATAACCCATGATGCTTTGTGGTATGTAAATCCAGATGGAAGCCTTGATATGGTAAAACTTATGCGGGCATTTCAGGAGTTTTTCAGGGAACACAGTGAGAGCTGGCTTGAGAGATTTCAATACAAGGAAGCAGGACCACAATTACTTATGCAGGCATTTTTGCAAAGGATAGTAAACAGTGGCGGGAGAATTGAAAGAGAATATGGTCTTGGCAGAAGGAGGACAGATCTTCTTTTGATATGGCCTATTGGGACAAATAGTCTTCTTGAAGCAAAGAAGGTGCAAAAGGTAGTTATTGAGCTCAAGGTCCTTTATAAAAGTCTGGAAAAGACCATAGAGGAAGGTTTATCTCAGACCTACGCGTATATGGACAGGTGCGGTGCAGATGAAGGGCACCTTGTTATATTTGATAAAACAAAGGGCAAATCATGGGATGAGAAGATATTTGAGAGAAGGGAAAAATACAGAGGCAAAGAGATATGGGTGTGGGGGATGTGAAGTTTGTTTAATAAGGGAGCAAAGCCATGAAAAAAAGATTTGGTCTTAATACATCGTCTTTTAGTAAGCTCAGAGGACAAGACCTTGAAAGGAAAGACAATATTATTAAAATAAAAAATAATAATTGCAGCCCAGGTCTTAAGACCTGGGCCTAAATTTAGATCCATGCCTTAAAAAAATCTTTTATATCTTTACCCTTATTTATATGTTGAATTACTGAGCTACCAAATACAATTCCATCGATATACTGTTCTATTTCCTTAACTTGCAATGGAGATTTTATACCAAATCCAATGGAAATAGGAAGGTCGAATATATCCCTTGCTAATTTTAATTTTTCTTTGAGCTCCTCTGGCAATTTCTCCCTTGCACCAGTTGTTCCAAGCACTGATACAAAATAGACAAATCCAGAGGCAAGTTTTGCATATTTTTCCAGTCTCTGTTTTGATGTGTTTAGACCTACCAGATAGATTAGCGATATATCATGAGCATCAAAAATAGACTTTATTTTAATGCTTTCTTCTAAAGGTAAATCAGCTATAATTATTCCAGATACTCCAGCATTTTTCATGTCCTTTGCCAGTTTTTCATAACCATATTTAAAAAAGGGATTGCAATAACCCATAAGTACTATCTCACAATCAAGGAAAACTCTGTATTCTGTTAGCTTATCAATTATCCATTTTAAATTGACCCCATTTTTAAGCGCAATATTAGATGCCTTTTCCACAACTGGGCCATCAGCTACTGGATCTGAAAATGGAACACCTATCTCGATTATATCAGCTCCCAGTTGGTCCATTTCTCTTATATATTCCCAAAATTTTTCCTTGTCTGGATATCCAGCTGGCAAAAAGGGCATAATAGCCTTTTTGCCTTTTTTTTGCTTATCTTGAAAAATTTTCTCAAATTTATTTAGTGACATCAATTATCCTCCATTTTTTATTTCAAATGCTTAAATACAATATCCAGGTCTTTATCGCCTCTGCCTGAGAGATTTACAATTACATGGTAATTTTCTTTCACCTTACCTTTTAGATTTAATGCAAAGCTAAGGGCGTGTGAACTCTCAAGGGCCGGGATTATCCCTTCCTTTTTGCAGAGAACTTTAAAGGCCGAGAGTGCTTGTTCATCTGTTACGCAAACATATTCTGCCCTTTTTGTCTCCTTTAAATATGCGTGTTCAGGTCCCACACCTGGATAATCGAGCCCTGGGGCAACAGAATGAGATGGTAGGATTTGTCCATCTTCAGTTTGTAAAAGATAGGTCTTTGTGCCGTGGAGGATACCAAGGGTTCCTTTGTTTAAAGTGGCAGAGTGGTAGCAATTGGGAGTGCCTTCACCAGCAGCTTCAACACCTGTTAGTTTTACTTCTCTGTGTTCTAAAAATTCATAAAAGATTCCCATTGCATTTGATCCACCGCCCACGCAGGCAATTACATGGTCTGGAAGTTTATTTGTTTTTTCTAAAAATTGTTCCTTTGCCTCCTTTCCTATAACAGATTGAAAATCCCTTACTAGGGCAGGAAATGGATGTGGACCAACAACAGAGCCAAGACAATAATGAGTATCCCTTTGATGAGATATCCAATATCTAAGGGCCTCATTTATTGCATCTTTTAATGTTTGGGTAGATGAATATACAGGCCTTACCTCAGCCCCCAAAAGCTCCATCCTCTTTACATTTGGGGCCTGTCTTTCTACATCCTTTGCACCCATAAAGACTATGCACTCAAGTCCAAGTAATGCTGCAGCAGTGGCAGTTGCAACTCCGTGTTGTCCAGCGCCAGTTTCAGCCACTAATCTTTTTTTGCCCATATATTTGGTTAAAAGTGCCTGACCAATTGTATTATTGATTTTATGTGCCCCACTATGGGCAAGATCCTCCCTTTTTAACCAGAGATTAAAGCCAAGTTCTGAGCTCAAATTCTTACAAAAGGTAAGGGGAGTTGGCCTGCCTACATAATCCTTTAATATTGAATTAAATTCCTTCTGAAAATCTTCTGATGGGACAATTTGCTCATATGCCTCTTCTAATTCTATTAAGGGTGGCATCAAAAGTTCTGGAACAAATTGTCCTCCAAACTCTCCAAAATATGCCTTTTTCATCTTAACTCCTTTATTTTTTTGTAGATGTCCATAATTTTATCTTTGTCTTTTATGCCTTTAGATATCTCAACACCTGAATTTACGTCTATACCATCTGGAGATAGCTCACACAAAATATCCTCTATATTATTTGAAGATATTCCACCAGCAATGATCCATTTAATTTCTTCTGGAATGGCTTTTAAAAAGGAAATATTTTTTATTTTTGTTCCATGTCCACCTCCTTTTATTCCTGCATCAAACAAAAAATATAAACATTTATTTGATAGCCTGTGTATTTCATTTAAAAATGCATTTTTATCTTTATATGCATCAGGCCATTTTGTTAAAATTATTCTATGTGTTCCAATTTTCTCGCAATCTGTTTCTGAATATTTTCCATGAAGCTGCACAAGATCCAGATTTGCATATTCAATTATCTGTAGAATTTCATGAGCAGAGTGATCCACAAATACTCCAACTTTTTTTGCATTTTTTGTAGAAAAATGTTTGACCTTATCCACGGATATGTATCTTGGGCTTTTTTTAAAGAAAATAAATCCAACTAGATCTACTCCAAGATCATCGCAAAACACAACGTCTTCATATCTGGTTAATCCACACACTTTTAAGATCATTTAATTTACTCCTTTCTGTGGTATATTGGTTAATGGTATATTGGTTAGTGGTATATTGGTTAGTGGTATAGTGGTTAGTGGTATATTGGTTAATAGTTTTTCACCAATACACCAATACACCAATACACTAATACACCAATATACCAATACACTAATACACCAATATACCAATACTCAATATCGCCCAATCTTTCAATCTAATTCCTTTACAAAAGACCCAAGCACCTTTGCAGGGTCTTTGTGTTTCATAAAATAGGTACCTATCAAACACCCATCATATCCTATTTCTAACATTTCTTTCACTGTTTTAGAAGAAGATATTCCACTTGCTGAAATCCAGATCTCTTTATCTTGTTTTTTTTCTATAAGATTTTTAGAAGTATTGATATCAACTTCTAATGTATCTAGATTTCTATTATTTATAAGAAATAATTTAGCTCCACTTTTTCTTGCAATTTCAAGTTCATATGCATCATTTATTTCTACTACAGGCTCCAGTTCAAGTAAATAAGAATAATCTATTAATTTCAATAATTCGTCATATTTATCTTTAAATAGTTTGACGATTAATAAGATAGAAGATGCAGGTGTAGTAGCAGTATATTTTACCTGAATAGGGTCAATTATAAAGTCTTTTCTTAGAATAGGAACATTTATGTGTTGCAATTTATTCAATAAATCAAGGTTAGCATAAAAATATTTTTTTTCTGTAATAACAGATACACCAACAGCACCATTTTCAACATATCCCATTACTACTTCATACACCTCTAAATTTTTATTGATAATCCCCATAGATGGGGATCCAATCTTATATTCCGCTATAATTCCTTTTTTGTGTTTCAGTGATTTTGATAACTTGGGTTTTTTATTTTTATAGGAGTCAGGAAAGATACCTTGATCCTCCATTTTTTTCAAATTATTTATTTCCTCATATTTTGCTTGAATAAACTTATTTAACATATTTTTAATCCTGCATTTTAGTAGTGGTTAGTGGTTTTTTACCAATATACTAATACACCAATATACCAATACACTAATATACCAATATACTAATACTCCAATACACCAATACTCCTTTGAGTTATAAAAAAAGACTCCTTCCTTTTTTTAATCCTTTATCTATCCTTTGCCTCGCTGATTTTACTGCATCTTTTAATTGCATATTTTCATTTAAGAGATACAAGGCCATTCCAAGATTTAATGCAACCATGTCTTTTATAGGTTGTGGAGCCTGGCCTTCAAAAAGAAGTTTCATTAATTCCAATGATTGATTTTTGTCTTTGATCTTTAAATCTTGTTCACTGCACCTTTTAATCTCAAACTCTTCTGGTGTAATTGTAAATTTTTTTATATTATTTTCCTCAATTAATATAACTTGTGTCTCTCCAGTAGGTGTTATTTCATCAAATCCATCTCCATGGACAACTGCAGCTCTTTTTATGCCTTTTAACCGCAATACTTTTGCCATAGTGTCCATATATTTTTTGTCTCCAACCCCTAGTAGTTGATGTGTGGGATTTGCAGGATTTAGCAGAGGTCCCATTATGTTAAAAATAGTTGGAATTCCAAGTTCCATTCTTATAGGAGCTACATGTTTAAATGCAGGGTGAAAAAAAGGAGCAAACAAAAACACAAAATTTTTACTTTTTAAAAAATTTTTTATTTCGACGGGTTCTTTTAAAAAAGGTATGCCCAACTCTTCTAAGATATCAGCACTTCCGCATTTACTTGATACTCCTTTATTTCCATGTTTTACAACCTTGTATCCCATATCAGCAAGATATAGGGCAACTGCAGTAGAACAATTAAAGCTCATCTTTCCATCTCCCCCTGTCCCGCACGTATCTATAGTTTTGTCTGACATATCGGTTAAATCAATTTTGACTGCATATTTTAAGGCAGTTGTAACTGCTGGAAAGAGCTCAGATGGGGTTTCTCCCTTAGTTTTTAAGCCAAACAAAAATGCCCCGGCCTGGGATGGAGTAAGTTTTCCCTGAAATAGGTCATCAAAACACTTCATTAATAAATTTTCAGACACATCCTGTTTGTTAGCCAAGGCCAAAAGTGTTTGTTTAATTTCCATTTTGTCCTCCTTTTATTGAAATCTTTATGAAGTTTTCTATTATTTTTGGGCCTGATTTACTGAGTATTGATTCTGGATGAAATTGAATGCCATACCATGGCCTATCCTTAAAACCAATTGCCATAATCTCTCCATCTTCACTTTTTGCTAATATTTCAATGTCCATGGGATTTTTAATCCTTGGTTTTGAGATCACCAATGAGTGATATCTTGTAGCAATAAAGGGATTCTCCATGTTTTCAAATAATGGGCTTTTTTTAAATTTTATAGAGGAGGTCTTGCCATGCATGATTTTTTTTGCCTGAGATATTTGATAACCAGCAAAATAACCAAGGACTTGATGCCCAAGACATACTCCTAGTACAGGCATATTTGGGGGGATATTTTCTAAGACCTTAAGACATAGTCCACTGGAAAGAGGCCCCCCTGGCCCAGGTGATAAAATAATCCCTTTTAGTTTTTTTTCTTTAAGATGTTCAAACATACTCTCATCGTCGTTTCTAAATACCTTGGGAAATACATTTAGTTTTTGAAAAATTTGTACTAAGTTATATGTAAAAGAGTCGTAATTATCTATTAGCAAAAACATCTGTACCTCCACCATTGGTTAGAATTTGATATATGACCTTTGCCTTATTGTGACATTCCATCCATTCATTTTCTGGTTTTGAATCTGCAACAATCCCTGCTCCAGCCTGCCAGAAGACATTTGAATTTTTTATCCAGAGTGATCGTATAATTATGCCTGTATCCAGGAAGTGTCTTTCCCGGGATAGTCCTAACCAGCCAACAGCCCCTGCATATGGCCCACGGGGGATATTTTCCATTTGAGATATAATTTCCATTGCCCTGATTTTTGGTGCTCCAGATACTGTTCCTGCGGGAAAAGTTGCACAAATAATATCAATAGCATCTAAACCATCTCTTAGTTTGGCAACAACATAGGATGTTAAATGCATAACATGGGAAAATTTTTCTATTTCCATAAACTTGCTTACCTCAACAGAGCCAGGTGTAGCTATACGTCCTAGGTCATTTCTTCCAAGATCTACGAGCATCACGTGCTCAGCCCGTTCCTTTGGGTCATTAATAAGGTCTATTGCAAGCTTTTTGTCCTCAAGTTCGGTTTTGCCCCTTTTCCTTGTTCCAGCAATGGGCCTTACCTCAGCAATACCATTTTGACATCGCACCATGAGTTCAGGAGAGGAGCCAATTAAAGTAATGTCCTCTAAATTCATAAAAAACATATATGGAGATGGATTGGTCTGCCTGAGTCCCCTGTACACGCTAAAGGGTTCTCCTGAAAAATCAGATGAAAATCTATTTGACAATACAACTTGAATGGCTTCTCCCTGATATATGAGATCTTTTGTTTGTTTTACTGCTAAAATGAATTCTTCGTCCTTAAAAGATGAGTGAACGTTGCCTATTTTATGTCCTGTATTCAGGCTGATCTTATCTTTAGCTTCTGTTAATTTTTCTCCATCAATGGAGATGTAATAACATTTAAGATGGAGGTGATCGTAGAGGATCTGTTTTCCAGGAAGGACAAAAATGGATTCAGCATCATTGATATCCATGTAGCTTTGAAGCTTTGGTTCAAATAGTCCTATGCACTCGTATCCAATATATCCAATGAGTGATCTTGTGATAGGAGGAAGTTTTTGGTTTGATGGATTAATAGAGATAATTTTTAAAATCTTTTTAATTGCTTCAAAAAAATCCTGTCCTTTAAATTTTTCTATATTTGAAAATTTAGGATCATAAGCTTTTACCTCCATTTTTCCATTTTTTAATTTAAGTTGCAGTCTAAAATCCCAGGCAAGGAGGCTATATCTTCCAAGTCTTCCATCTACTTCAGCACTCTCAAGGAGTATGCCTTTATCTCTACCCACAAATTTTAGATAAAGGCCAATTGGTGTGTGCACATCAGCAGGATATGCGGTTATATTTTGATTGATTTCAATGTTCATAAAAAACTCCTGTAAAATGGTTTAAGAAATAAAAAAGGCCGCATCCCTTTTGGGGGATGCGGCCCTCAACCTCAATTAATCCTTTATTTAAAACATCCCTTTTTAGGGCGCACCCCCCTTATTTTTATCCACTTGCCACCACCACCAGGCCTTTTGGACTAAAATGTCTAGGTCACCTGCAGACGCCAGATTTAAAAATGACCTGAATTTTTTTACTGCGTCGTGGGAATATGGATTTGACTCAAATAGGGTCTGAAAAAGAGAAGAATCTTCACATAACATCTTTTTTGCTGATTCAATACGTCTTTTAAAAGAGGGAGTGATGAATCTAAGAAGAGACTCATCACCAGAAAAGGCGGCAAAATAAGAAAGTGTAGTCACAAAATTGAGACCCTGGATAAAGGCCATTGCCCGGTCATGTTCTTTTGCACTACATTCAAAAACATCCAATCCAATAGAGACAAATAGATCCTTAACTATTTTTAATTCATTATCTCCTCTCCCTTTTACAATAGCTATTTTTAAAGGGTGATCAGGCTCGGGGTTTGGACCAAATAGGGGATGGGTCCCAACAACAGGACCTGGATAATTATTCAACATGGCCTCCATTGGAAGCACCTTTACTGAACATATATCAACTAAGATAGTATCTTTATTTAATTTATTTTTTAATTTTACCACAACATCCTTTATGGCATGAATTGGAACGCATAACAGTGCAATGTGAAGATCATCAAAAATATCCTCAACTGCCGAAAGATCAA
>NZ_JBMYBT010000102.1:0-3806 GCF_053993635.1 Desulfothermus sp.
CATTATTTGCATGTCCTCTTTTTTTCTTTCGATTAATGTGCCAAAAGAGCACTTAATAATTAATTAGCCATAAGTACTGGATTAAAAAGACTGGCAAAAAAATATACTCTAAAAACGCCACCAGGAAAAGGTTTACTGGGAGGGTGCAGGGAAACTTAAGTCTTCCCTCTTGACATACTTATCATGGATGTCACTTTTTTCCTCCTGATTTCTTCTAAGCTTAAGAAGGAGAAACAATTTTAAGTTTTGGGAAATAGGTACGGTATCGTCTGGAATCCCTGGTAAGAAGAATATACCTACAGACAGCTGCATGGGCTCCAATGTAAAAATCGGGAAGAGGAGAAGTTTTCTTTCCCTTTCTTTTTTTGTAAGCTAAAAAACATTTTCCAGCTAAAAAAGCAGCTTCCCAGGGAAGGGGTTCTCTTATAAAAATATCGGACGGAAGAGCTTCTTCTACTTCTTCAATTTTTTCAAAACCTATAGAAATCTCAGCATAAATTATAGGATTTATTACCAATATATCATTTTCAACACATTCTACAAGACGAGAAGCAGACCATTCAAACCAGTTTGGATCTTCGGTAAGCACATCCAATAAAACATTGGAGTCCACTAAAAAAGGCATCAATTTTTTCCTCTTGTAAGATCCATTATTTCATCTGTACTCAAACGGATTGTTGCTTTACCTCTTAAATGCTTTATAAGCTGTTCACCTTTGCCTGGAGCTGTTTTCTTTTTTATCAGTTTAAGAGAGTTTCCATCAGAAATAAATTCTACTTCTGTCCCCGGAAAAAATCCCAATTTATTTCTTAATTTCTGAGGAATAGTAACTTGTCCTTTAGCTGTAATTTTCATATTTAATCTCCCTTGTAAGAATTTTATAGTAAGAATCTTACAAATTTGATATTATTTTGTCAAAGAAAAAGACTAAAAGAAGGAGAGTGAACTACGTTGTCCTTGCCTTTTTTCTTTCGGGCTTATTCTTCTTTTCTTCCTCTCTAATCACAAATTACCAATCACTCTAAATACGACGCCCTGTCCTCTAAGAGCCACGTAATGCCCATTATTTTCGTCTTTTGGTGTAAATTTGATTAATAAACAGGTAGGGATTTGGCCAAAAAATAAAATAAGGGCTATTTTGTGCCGAATAAGATGTGAGTTAATGGGTGGATGAGTAGATGCGCAATTAGGTCTCATTCTCGCCTCAACCCACTAACCCAACAAACCCAACGAACCCACAAACTCAATAAACTCACAAACCCAAATTGTGCATTATTTGCATGTCCCCTTTTTCTTTCGCCTGTCACCTTTTTTCTTCACTAAAAACGCCACCAGGAAGGTTTACTGGGAGGGTGCAGGGAAACTTAAGTCTTCCCTCTTGACATACTTATCATGGATGTCCCCTTTTCCCTTGACAATAACAAATACATTACATATTCATAAAATATGAAATTTAAATGGAATTCATATAAAAATCAAAAACTTCGTAAAACTCGTGGTGTAAATTTTGAAGATGTAGTTGAAGCTATAGCTGCTGGTAAAATTTTGGACGTTTTAAAACACCATAATCAGGAAAAATATCCTGGACAGTATCTTATTGTGGTGGAGATAAATAATTATGCTTATGTGGTTCCATGTCGTATAAAAGATGATACTGTGTTTTTTATAACAGTGTATCCTAGTCGCAAAATGACTAAAAAATATTTACAGGAGTAAGTAAGATGGAAGAAGTAAAACTTGATTCCTATGAACAGGAAATAGAAAAAGCCTTGGAAACTGGAGAATACAAATCTTTGTCTTCAGAAGAATTAGAGGAATTCACGAGAAAGGCTGAAGAGGGAGCAAGGGAGTTTATGAAGCGAAAAAAAAGCGTCAGTATAAGACTTGCAGAATTTGATTTAAAGAGACTTAAATATCGGGCTGAAGAACTTGGACTTCCTTATCAAACAATTATCTCTCTGTTAGTCCGTAAGTATGTCCGTGGCGAGCTGAAAGTGGAATTATGATCATCGCGGAAAAACTGAGGCAAAGAATCAAAAGAGGGTCAGGTCAGCAATTCTCGGTGATAAACGCATAGACCCATTTACAAAAAAATGTGCATTATTCTCATGTCCCCTTTTTCTCTACTACTGTAATTTTTTTTCACGTTTTTAAAGAGAAAAGTTTAAAGAAAAAAGCTTAATTAGCCATAAGTACTGGATTAAAAAGACTGGCAAAAAATATACTCTAAAAACGCCACCAGGAAGGTTTACTGGGAGGGTGCAGGAAAAACTCCGTCTTCCCTCTTGACATACTTATCATGGATGTCCCTTTTTCTTGCTCTTTAAGCAAGAAACCGAATTAAATTGGCCAGATATAGCCTATTGTGGTTAAATTTAACCACTTATTGTGTGGGTAAGCTGAATAAGGTAAAAAGTATTAAGCTTTTTACTTAAAAAATCATAAAAAAAAATTTACGTTTTTAGAGAAGCCTAAATCATTGCAAGTTCTTGAGTTATGAGGGTTAAGCCTTGATGGATGAGGAGATAAAATTTTTCAATATTAGATGGTTGTGATGTGGTATTTTTCGGGTCTTTTTTAAAACATGTTGAAATTATGGGATTTTTAAAAAAGTCGTTCGCACAAATTGTAGCCCAAAGCCATTTCCAGCCAGATTTTGTAACAGCATAAAATGATTTATCTTTTACCTTTTTAACGATCTTTCTAGAGATTAATTTTTTTCAATTCATAGCGAATTTGAGAGGAATTCGGAAGTAGTTGGATAGAGCATTTCTGAGTTCAGAAGTTTTAAATCCAAAAGAAGAATATTTGGTTTTAAGCAATTCTTTGATGAGAGCAAGTTGCCTGTCTTTTCTGAGGTCAGGAGCAGGGATCTTATGGTTAAGGTGGTCAAGAACAGGTTTTGAAAACATGTCCGGTTCAACCTCACATAATGAGGAGAGATCAACGTCAGCACAACAATTGAGGAATTTGTTATTGGCATCAAGACCTTTCCATAAATAGGTCTGTAGATAGAGAAGAGGTTTTTTAAGCCCCAGGGATCTGGGGTTGTTAATGGTGGTTCCTGCCCGCCAGTGCCTCGACAATATGTGGTATTTAACTAGAGAAGGTAGAGTATAGAAAGTTTGTAGTTTTAATAAAAGATTATCTAGGCGATTGGCAGGCGGGTTAGTGAAAATGCGCATAACGCCATTAGAGCGTTTAACAAAACCCATAGATTTAAGGAAAAAAGCAACGCCTCCTTCATAGAAGAGGTCTAAAATGTAACCGCGAAGAATAACACGATCAAAAGAGGTGTAGGAAAACTTGATATTTTTTGAAAATTGAGCAATGAAGTTGTTGTTCACAGGTAATTTTCCTCCTTATATGGATTGTTGGTAAATCACCTATTTAGGAAATTACCTGTGAACATCCAATTTTTTTTCAGGCAAAGTTATGAGGCTTATTAATAATTGAGAACTCGTAACACAAATCAACATGCAATTTTCTAATTTTTAGTTTGCTAAAGAGATACGGTATGTTTTTTGCAGCAAATATCATACGATGAAAAAGAAAATTTTAATATCATGTAGTTTATTTTTTCTTTTTTTTGGGGTAAAAGTTTATAGAGTTTTTTCTGCTATTAATTTAGAAATTTATGAAAATTATAATTCAGCTATATTAGACAAAATTAATGCATTTAGGGAGAATCCATTAAAATATGCTGAAGTGCTAGGTATATCTGTTGATAAGCTTAAAGAGGTATGGGGTGAGAGCGGATTGGATTATTTAAAGAGTGGATTTTTTCAGGTTTCTTTAAATAATAA
>NZ_JBMYBT010000103.1:0-3712 GCF_053993635.1 Desulfothermus sp.
ACAGTTAGTATTATCCCTTTATTATGTAGAAGAACTAACAATGAAGGAAGTGGCTGAGGTTTTAAATATAACAGAAGGAAGGGTTTCACAACTCCATTCCCAGGCAATTAAGAAATTAAGGAAAATATTGGGTTCGAGGAGTTAGGTTTTGTTTATGTTGATGGGTTGACGGGTGAATGGGTGAATGGGTTGACGGGTGGATGAGTGGACGAGGTGCCAATACACTAATAACCGTGAACAGTGATTCGTGATTAGAAAGAGGGAAAATCAGTGAACCAATACACCAATAACCACTATACCACTAACCACGAACCTAGAACTTTTAAAATAGGGTAAAACATGGCAGAGGAAAAGGAATTAGAGCTTGACGCAAAAGAGATAGATGCAGATTTAGATGACGTGGGAGATAATGAGGAGAAGAAAGATTCATCAAAGGCTGAACAAAAAGTAGAGTTAGACTTAGATGACGCCCCATTTTTAGAAGAAGAGGTTGAAAAAAATAAAGTGGAGGAGGAAGAAGAAAAGAAAGAGCCCGAGGCAAAAGGGGGCAAGGAAGAAGAGGCTAAAGAAGAGGAGACAGAAGGTTCAAAAGCAAAGCGAAAAAAGATAATTTTGCTAGGAGCTGCAGTAGGAATACTGGTAGTTGCTGGTTTGATAATCTTTTTGTTTTTAAAAGGGGAGAAAAAACAGCCACCAAAAGAAGAGAAAAATGTCCCAGAAAAAAAAATTGAAGTAAAGGAAGAACCACCACCTCCAAAGCCAAAAATGATTCAGCTTACCTTAAGACCTTTTTGGGTTGATTATCCAGTAAAAAATGGCCATAGGTATCTCCATATTGTGTTGATATTATCTTATGAAGAGAGTAGACTTAATTGGGAATTAACAAGAAAGAGGATAGTTATTAGAGATGCTTTATATTATTATTTAAAGAATAAAAAAATTGAGTTCTTTTTAAAAAAAGAAAATATTCCTGTGCTAAAAAGGGATATACTCTCGATAATTAATCAATATCTTGTTTATGGGAAAATAAAGGAGATTTATTTAAAAGATTATTTGCTTGAATAAAAGGTATAAAAATGGTTGGTAATTTTGACTTTTCAGTTATAATTTCTCAAGTTCCGCGTGTACAGAAAATGCAAGGGGATATCCAAAAAGGGCCTTTTAATCTCCAGGAAGGTCTGCAGAGGGAAATTGATAAAAAACAAGATAAGGTTCCAAAAGAAATAGAAGAGTCAGCTAAGGGTGGCGAGTTTCAAAAGGTTGGTGATGATAGACAAAGAAAGGGTCGACATGGGAAAGAAAGACAGAAGAAAAACAAGGAAGAGAGTGAAAAGAATGAAGAAGGCCAAGAATTAAAGGATTTAAAGATGGGAAGGTTTGTGGATATAAAGGTTTGATATGGGCAGATAAGATGCATATTCCTGTATATTTATTGGTATTATCAACAATAATAGAAGTATTTTTGCTTACAACAATTATTTTTATTTTTTATAGGCTAAAAAAATCTGAAGATTTCATGTTGAGATTGAAACAATCCCAAAAAGAACTGTTAGACAAACTTACTTTTAATGAGCAAATTGAAAAAGAACTTGTTAAGAGCTTTGAAGAGAGGCAACGGCAGCTTGCGTTGCTGCATTCAAAATTAGAAAAAAAACTTAGTGAAGCAAAAGAAGTGTTAAAACAACTTGAGGAAGCATCTAACTCTCCAAAGGTTTTAAAAGAAATAATAGTAAAAGGCTATAAAAAGGGACTTAGCTGTGAGTCTCTTGCAAGAAGGACTGGACTTAGTATTGAAGAAATTGAGTGGATTTTGGAGCAAGAAAACGAATGAGAATTAATAGACAAAGGAATATAAACAATTATATATACTTTGCCCCAGATGAGGCGAGGGTAAAAAAATTTAGAAAGAGGTATAGAATTGGCGATAGATTGAGGGCAAAGGTATTAAAGCTTTTAGACAAAAAAAGGGCAATTATTCAAATAGATGATGTAAAATTAATTGCTTTACTTAAAGAAAATTTATTGCCTGGTGAATTTGTGTTATTAGAGGTAAAACAACTTTATCCCCATATTATTTTAAAACATACAAAAGACTCTGATAAAGGTATAAGTCTCTACATCTAATCTATGACAGAGATGGTAATATCCCCCTATCATCCGTGGCTTGCTCCCCTTTCAGGGTTTAGTGATCTTCCTTTTCGACTGGTTTGTAGAAAACAAGGTTGTAGTGTTGCAGTCACAGAAATGGTGAGTGCAAAAGGACTATTTTATAATTTTGATAACACCATGAAGTATTTAGAAACAACAGAACAAGATTCCCCTTTGATTGTGCAACTCTTTGGTGAAGATCCAAGATGTATTGGCAATGCTGTTTCTATTCTGCAAAAAAAAGGATACAAATATTTTGACCTAAACGCAGGGTGTCCTGTTAAAAAGGTCACAAAGACAGGTGGAGGTGCTGCCCTGCTCAAAGATCTTAAAAGACTCAAAAGTATCTTAATGAGTATGATAGATGCAGCTGGAGAAAATAGAGTTGGTGTGAAAATTAGACTGGGATGGAATAAGGAGAGCCCTGTTTATCTTCAAATTGGTGAGATGGCAAGTAAACTAAATATTGCATGGATAAGTTTTCATCCAAGATATGCCAAACAAGGATTTTCAGGAAAAGCAAAGTGGGAATGTATAAAGAAATTAAAGGAAAATACAGATGTACCAGTAATAGCATCAGGCGATATATTTTCTGCTGAAGACGCACTAAATTGCATTTCCAAGACAAACGCAGATAGTATTATGTTTGCCAGGGGTGCACTTAAAAATCCCTTGGTTTTTAAAGAGTATAAGATGTTGTTAAAAAAGTGTTCAATGTTGAACGTTCAGGATTTAATAGTGAAAGAGGAAAAACAAGATGAAATAAATTACAGGTTATTAAAAATTGATGTAATTAAGACACATATAGAATTAATAAAAAAATATGGAAGGGATAAAAATCCCATATTCAGGTTAAGAGGGATACTTGCTAGATATTTGAGGGGATTTAACAGGTCTAAATTCTACAGAGAAATGGCTGTAAAAGTTAATTCATGGGAAGATGTGAATAGATTACTTCAAAGGGTAGAGGAGGATGTTTTGTGAATATTATTAGGGGAAAACGGGCTGGCTTTTGTATGGGAGTGGCACTGGCCTTAAAAAAATTAGATGAGGCCATTTTAAAATATTCTTCAAAAAAAATATATACCTTGGGACCTATAATCCACAACCCTCAGGTAGTGGATAAGTACGCAAAAAATGGTGTCGTTGCAATAGAAGATTTATCCATTATTAAACCTGAAGATCTGGTGGTTGTCCGTGCCCATGGCATACCCAGAGGATTATACAAAAAAATAGAAGAAAAGGGTGCAGTAATAATTGACGCAACATGTCCAAAGGTAAAAAAGGCACAAAGATTGATTGAAAAATATTCTGTAGACAGGATTTTACTCCTCTATGGAGAAAAGGATCATCCAGAGGTAAAAGGGCTTTTAAGTCATGCCCAAAATAAGAGCGTGGTTTTTTCTTCTCTTGATGAATTAAAAAAAATAGACTTAGATCCTTTTAAAAGTTATTTTTTGGCCTCTCAAACCACACAACAAAGACAAGAATTTATGGAAATAGTGAAATTACTTAAAAATAAATTTGGGAAGGATTTTCCTATCTTGGATACCATCTGTGATGC
>NZ_JBMYBT010000104.1:0-15587 GCF_053993635.1 Desulfothermus sp.
TATTTATGACAAATATGATTTTGTTCCCCATCCTGTGATAAGGATAAGTTTTGGAAGTGGAGATTTTGCAGAAGAGGAGACAATATACAGGAAGATAAATTACATATTGGATAGAAATCAAGAGGAGCTTGATATCAAGTGTAAAAATAAGCACAGGGACGAGTGTTTTGCAGAACTGATATTGAGGGCGTATAAAAAGTATAAAAGCAAGGTAGTGATATTAATAGATGAATATGACAAGCCCATATTGGATAATATAACCAATCCTGAGATGGCGTTAAAGGCCAGGAGTATATTGAGGAATTTTTATGGTGTAATAAAGGATAGTGATAAGTACATACGGTTTGTGTTTATAACAGGTGTGAGCAAGTTTTCCAAATTGAACCTGTTTAGTGGTTTAAATAACTTAAGGGATATCACAATAAGCAAAGAGTATGCAGAGATATGTGGTTATACGCACCATGATTTAGAGACAGTGTTTAGAGAGCATCTAAAGGGGGTGGATCTCGGGAAGGTAAAGATGTGGTATAATGGCTATAATTATTTTGGAGAAAAGGTATATAATCCCTTTGACATACTTTTATTTATATCCAATGGCTATGAATTCAGGAATTACTGGTGGAGTACAGGAAATCCTTCATTTTTAATAGATAAGCTAAGGGAAGAGAACTATTATATTCCAGATTTAGACAATGCTACCATATCAGAAGAGGGGTTAGATGTCTTTGATGTGGAGTATATAGATGTATTGGCGCTATTATGGCAAACTGGGTATCTTACATTTAAGAACAAGATAACAGATAAATTTGGGCGTATAAATTATACTTTATGTGTTCCTAATCTGGAGATACAGTTTTCATTATATGAGTTGTTTATAGATTATTTGACAAATCAAAGGCATACAAAGAGGAGATACGAGGAAGGACTTTTAACAGCCCTGGATAACAGGGACTTTAAAAAATTTGAACAAATATTAAAATCCATATTTTCTTCGATTCCATATGAAAATTATGTAAATAATGTAATATCTCGCTATGAAGGATATTATAGCAGTGTGATATATGTTTATTTAAAGGCATTGGGTTATGAGACAGTAGCAGAGGATACCACAAACAAGGGTCGCATAGACTTAACCATAAAGACAGATTCAATGGTTGTTATTATAGAGTTTAAGGTGGATAGTAAAGAAGAGCCAATAAAGCAGATAATAGAGAAGAGATATTATGAGAAATATGATGCACAGGGCAAGGAGATATACTTAATAGGTATAAAGTTTGATAGTAAAGAAAGGAATATATCAGAGTTTAAGTGGTTAAAGTATAAAGTATAAATAGAAATAGAAGTTATATTCAAAATGGGTCAAATAGCCTGAAAGTGGCGGGAGATAATTGATAATTTTTTCAGAAGTGTATCCTCACCAATGAACCCATTAAATGAAAAAATATGAAAAAGAAAAAATTTGATCCAAAAAAATTAGAAGTCTTAAATAATCCCAGGCGGCTTGAGGATATTCCCCCAGAATTAATTGTAAATTTGTTGGGTTTAAAAAATGTTCAGACCATTGTAGATGTGGGTGCAGGCACAGGTTTTTTTACAGTGAAGTTTGCTGAAATCCTGAATGTACAAAAGGCTTATGCCTGTGATATATCCCCTGTAATGGTTAAGTGGATCAAGGATAATCTGGTTCCTCAACATCCATACATTATTCCTGTTCTAAGTGGAGAAAAATCCATCCCCTTAAAAGATAAAAGTGTTGATTTATGTTTTATGATAGCACTACACCACGAGCTTGAAAACCCAATAGCTATTTTAAAAGAATGCAAAAGAATTTTAAGGAAGGGAGGAAAGATCTTTGTAGTTGATTGGAAAAAGAAAGAAATGAAGGAAGGTCCACCAATTAATATTAGATACACTCCAGATATAGTAAAAAATCAGATGGAACTAGTTGATTTTAAAAATATTTTTATATTTGAGGAACTTCCAAAATTCTTTTTAGTTGGGGGTGAGAATTAAAAAAATCCTTGACTTTTTTTAGAGAAAAAAATAATTAGTAATTCTTGTCACTGCGATGGGCCTATAGCTCAGTTGGGAGAGCCACCGGCTCATAACCGGAAGGTCCCAGGTTCAAGTCCTGGTAGGCCCATCAAAAGATAAAAAATTGAGGAAATGAACAGTTTATCATAATTTTTTCAGCAAGTTAAGGCTTCCTTAAAAATTTAAGGAAGCCTTTTTATTTTTGATCCAAAATATCTCGTGTTATTATATTGTTTTGTAAATTTTTACTCACTTAATTTAGGATAATGACGTGGATGTAGATAATTTAATTGCCAAAATAGAATCAGTTGCCAATCCAGCCTATGCATCAGAATGGGATATATCTGGCCTGCATGTCATAGGGGAGAGAAAGGAGATTAAAAAACTGGCCCTATCTTTAGACCCCACCTATGAGATAGTGTTAAAAGCAGACAAATGGGGGGCTGATTTTATTTTAACTCATCATCCCCTTGTCTTATCCCCAAGGCTACCCAATCGAGACGATGAATATACCAAAGTTTTGCGACAATTGTTAAAGAGGGGTATATGGCTCTATTGTGCGCATACTTCTTTGGATGTAAATTTAAAAGGTCCCAGTGGTTGGCTTGGGAGATATTTAGAATTAAAAGACATAAAACCCATTGAGCCCATCAAAGGGACCAGCGACGAAGATTTGTTGGGATTTGGACTTATAGGGGATCTTGAACAAGAGATCCCCTTTTCACATTTTATGGAAAAGATAAATAGTGTATTGCAGAGAAAAAATATCATTGTTATTGGAAAAGAGCCTCATAGGGTAAAGAGGATAGGATATTGTACAGGCTCAGGTATGTCCCTTGGAAAAAAAGGTTTTTTACTTGGGGCTGATGTGTATATCTCAGGGGATATAAAATACCACCTTGCTCAAGAAATTGAGAAATTGGGATATACTATTGATGTGGGTCATTTTATTTTAGAGGAAATTATGATGAAGACCTGGGCTGAGGATTTAAAAAAGGATTTAATAGCCCATGATATAGAGATAAAATTTTTCCCAGGAAGGGAGCCAATTTTTATCAAGGAGGTATAAAAATTGAGTTATATAAAACAAATAGAAAGTTTGGTTATTTTGCAGGACATAGATAAGGAGATGGGGGACCTTGAAAAGACCCTGGAGGCTGCCCCAAAAGAAGTTGAGACACTTAAAGAGCGGTTGGAAATTCAAGAAAATCAGAGAAAACAAGTTGAAGAAAAACTCAAGATCTTACAGGAACAGGACGAAAAGTTGACTAAAGAATTAGAAGAGGATCAAGCCAAGCTAAAAAAAAGTAAAAATAAGCTTATGATGGTTGAAAATAGTAAAGAATACCATGCCATAATGAGGGAAATAGATACATTAGAGAAAAATAGCAGGTTAAAAGAAGAAGAAAAATTGACCCTTGAGGAAGAGCTAGATACCCAGCAGCGACTTTTGGATGCCCTAAATGAAGAGATTTCAAAAATATCAGAGGAACTTCAACAAAAGGAAGACGCTTTAGATAAAATTATCAACAGGTGTGAGTCCCGTATAAAAGAGTTGAAAGAAAAGAGGGCTGAATTTGCCAAACAAATACCTCCACCTATTTTGAGTAGATATGAGTTTATAAGGGCGAGATTGAGCAATCCTGTGATAGTTCCAGTTGAAGATTCTATCTGCACTGGATGTCACATAAGTATCCCTCCCCAGACATATATTGAATTACAAAAAGGTCTCCAGATCCTAAGTTGTCCCAATTGTCAGAGGCTAATTTACTGGAAAAATCACTTTGAAGTTGAATAAAATATACGTCAATGAATATATGGGTTGTTATAGTAGCAGCAGGGCAGGGTAGTCGTTTAAAAAAATTCATATCCCAAAAAAAACAGTATTTATCTTTTAATAATAGACCACTTTTCTGGCATAGCACCTCTCCACTATCTTATATTCCCTCTATAAAAGGTGTAGTATTTGTCTTTCCAAAAGAGGATATCCCCTATCTCACAGAATCTATCAAAAAGTATGCATTAGAAGACCATTTTCTTTTGGAATATAAAATCACCCACGGTGGTGAGAGAAGACAGGATTCTGTGTATCAGGGTCTTATGTCCTTGCCCTATGATTGTACACATGTTCTTATCCACGATGGTGCCAGACCTTTTTTAACCAGTGCGCTTGTAAATAGAATAGTTTTTGAATTAAAAAATGGTGTTGATGCAGTAATTCCAGGCATTTTAGTAAATGACACCATAAAATTAGTATCAAAGAGTGGTGTTACCACCCTTCCTAGAGAAAAACTCAGGGCAATTCAGACTCCCCAGGGGTTTACAAAACAGCTCATTGTTTCTGCCCATGAATATGCTAAAAAAACCAATATTACAGGGACAGATGATGCTTCCTTAGTCGAGGCCTTGGGGTGCGATGTCAAAATAATTGATGGAGATCCCCAAAATATAAAAATAACAAATCCTCAAGATTTAAAGTTTATTATGGAAAAAGAACAGGTTAGAAATTGTGTTGGTTTTGGATATGATGTACACAAGTATGGTACTGGTAAACCACTTAAACTTGCAGGTGTGAAAATTCCAAAGGCACCAGAGATTATAGCCCATTCAGATGGTGATGTGGTTGTCCATTCCCTGGTGGATGCAATACTTGGATGTCTTGCAAAGGGGGATATTGGTGATCTATTTCCTGATTCAGATGATAGATTTAAAGATTTAAACAGCATGATATTCTTGTCAGAAGTTATGGAAATTGCAAAAAAAGAGTGTTTTACAATAGAACACGTTGATGTAACCATAATATGTCAGGTGCCTAAAATCAGTCCATATAAGAGGGAGATGAAAAAGAATCTGGCGCATCTTTTATCAATTACTATGGACCAGATAAATATCTCTGCAACAACAGAAGAAGGTCTGGGATTTACTGGAGAAAAAAAAGGTATTAAGGTAAAGACCATAGTATTTGGAAAAAAGAGAATTAGTAAGTAAAAATAGGAGTTTTTATGTATCTTTACAACAGTATGACAAGAAAAAAAGAGAAATTTGTCCCAAGAGAACCTGGTAAAGTATATATGTATGTTTGTGGAATAACAGCTTATGACTATTGTCACATAGGACATGCAAGGGCTGCAGTTGTATTTGATGTGTTAGTTCGTTTTTTTAGATATCTTGGATATGATGTAGTATTTGTTAGAAATTTTACAGATATTGATGACAAGATTATAAAAAGGGCAAATGAGACCAATTTAACATGTGAGGAAGTGGCAGAAAAATTTATTAAGGCCTTTTATGAAGATATGGATAAATTGGATATATTAAGGCCAACATATGAACCCAGGGCAACAGAACATATAAAAGAGATGCAGGATCTAATCAAAATTTTGATAGATAAAAAACATGCATATGTTACAGAGAATGGAGATGTCTATTTCAGGGTGAGGTCCTTTGATAGTTATGGAAAATTATCTGGTAGAGATATTGAAGAACTAAGGGCTGGTGCAAGGATTGAGGTGTCAGAAAATAAAGAAGATCCCCTGGATTTTGCATTATGGAAGGGTTCAAAACCTGGGGAGCCCTGGTGGGATAGCCCTTGGGGAAAGGGAAGGCCTGGATGGCATATAGAGTGTTCAGCAATGAGTGAAAAATATCTAGGCCTTCCATTGGACATACATGGAGGTGGACAGGACCTTATTTTTCCTCACCATGAAAATGAGCGTGCCCAGACTGTTGCTGCCAGGGATGTTGAATTTGTAAATTACTGGGTACACAATGGATTTGTGCAGGTAAAGGGAGAAAAGATGTCTAAGTCCCTGGGTAATTTTGTTACTTTACAGGATATTTTTGATAAATTTTTACCTGAAGTGCTGCGCTTTTTTCTCTTAACAAAACACTATAAAACCCCTTTGGATTTTTCTTTTGAAAATTTAGAAGAAGCTGAAAAAGGGCTAAAAAAGATCTATGAAGCAAAACTCGCTATGGTCGAGCTGTTTGATAAAAATCCATCTAAAGATACAAAGATTCCCGAGGAAATAGTAAAAGAAGTAGATGAATTTGAACAAAAATGGAAAGCCGCCCTTGAAGATGATTTAAACACTGCTGAAGCACTTGGATATGTGTTTAATGTAATTAAAATTGCAAATAGGCTGACCCAGGAAAAGGGTTTTAAAAAATCCAGAAATAGTGTTTATGTGTTGAAAAAGCTATATGAAAAATTACAAGATGTGGGAAAGGTGCTTGGGGTTTTTTATAAAGATCCAAAAGAATTTCTACAAAAATTAAAAGAACACAAGGCAAAGAGAAAAAATATAGACATATCACTAGTAGAAGAGCTCATAAAACAGAGGATTGAGGCAAGAAAAAATAAGGATTTTAAAAAGGCAGATGAGATAAGGGAAAAATTAACTGAGCTGGGTGTAATAGTTAAGGATACGCCAACAGGAACAAATTGGGATGTGGAGTAAGAAGATGGGACTCTGTAAAAAGATTCAAGAGATTAAGCCATTTATGGTGATGGAAGTGCTAGAGGCTGCCCAAAAGATGGAAGCAGAGGGCATTGACATTATCCATCTAGAGGTGGGTGAGCCAGATTTTGATACTCCAGATTGTATCAGGGAAGCTGCAAAAAGGGCCATTGATGAAGGTAAGACTAAATATACCCATAGCCTGGGAATAAGGGAACTTAGAGAGGATATCTGCAGGGATTATAAGAAAAATTACAATGTGGACATTGATCCAGATCAAATAATTGTTACCTCAGGTACTTCTCCTGCCATGCTGCTTAGTTTTGGAGCCCTGTTAGATAATGGAGATGAAGTTATAGTATCTGACCCTTCTTATGCATGTTATGATACCTTTATAAAATTTTCAGAGGGGATTCCAAAACATTTAAAGGTTTATGAAGATAATGGATTTCAATTCAATATAAAAGATATAAAAAACAACATTACAAAAAATACCAAGGCAATATTAATAAATTCTCCTGCAAATCCAACGGGCACTCTTCTCTCAAAAGAAAATATGGAAGAGATTGCTGATTTAGGACTTTATGTAGTATCAGACGAGATCTATCACGGTCTTACATATGAGGGAAAGGAACACACAATATTGGAATTTACTGACAAGGCCTTTGTATTAAATGGATTTTCAAAAAAATACGCAATGACAGGGTGGAGACTTGGTTATTTAATTGCTCCAAAAAATTTTGTGAGGTGTATCCAGTCTTTGGCTCAAAATTTATTTATATGTGCATCTTCTATTGCTCAATATGCAGCTTTAGCTGCGCTTAAGTATGCAGAACAAGATGTATTAAAGATGAGAAGGATTTATGATGAGAGAAGAAGATATATGATAAAAAGATTAAGGGATATTGGTTTTAAAATAATGGTTGAGCCAACAGGTGCATTTTATGTGTTTGCCAATGCAAAAAAATTTACAGATAATTCATATAAATTTGCTTTTGATATTTTAAAAAATAGTCATGTAGGTGTAACTCCTGGAATTGATTTTGGACAAAATGGTGAAGGTTTTATTAGATTTTCATATGCCAACTCCCTGGAAAATATAAAAAGGGCAATGGATAGAATTGATAAATATTTAAATGGTTGATAGGGCATTTTCATGGACAATTATTTTGCAGTCATTGAGATGATTGCCGAGAAAAAGATAAAAGAAGCCATGAAAAATGGGGAATTTGATTCACTGCCTGGAAAAGGTAAACCTATTAAATTAGATGATGATTCTCACATCCCTCCTGAATATAGACTTGTATATAGAATACTAAAAAATGCTGGTTACACTCATCCAGAGATAGAACAGAGAAAAGAGGTACAAAATATATGTTCAATGTTAGAAAATTGTGAGGATGAACAGGAAGTATATAAAAAGGTGCAGAAATTAAATTTAATTGTATCAAAGATAAATATGAAGAGAAAGACTCCTGTTTATTTAGAATTAGATCAAATATATTATAAAAAGGTAGTTGAGAGGATAAAGGTAAAAAATAAAAGGAAGACAAAATGAATAATGAATATTCTGAAAGCTTACTTGTACATTTTCGTCGTGTAGAAAAGCTTAAAAAAGATTCTTTAAAATATCCCACATATAGCTTAAATGAAAGGCAACTTTGTGATCTAGAACTACTTTTAAATAGGGCATTTTATCCCTTAGAAGGTTTTTTAAATGAAAAAGAATATATTTCAGTATTGGAAAATGAAAGGCTCACTGATGGAACTGTGTGGCCAATTCCCATTTGTTTGGACGTGCCAAAAAAGGTGGTTGATAAGATTTCAGTTGGAGAGCCTTTGGCGCTACTTGATGGTGAAGGATTTTTGCTGGCAATATTTCATGTAGAGGATATATATTGTCCAGACAAAAGATATGAGGCCAAAAAGATATATGGAACTGAAGATGAAAATAAACATCCTTCGGTTTTTACTCTTTATCATGAAACCCACGAATATTATTTAGGTGGAAGGCTTGAGGGAATTTCCCTTCCCATTCACTACGATTTTGTAGAACTAAGAAAGCCACCATCAGAGGTACACAGGTTTTTTTCTTCAATGGGATGGAGAAATGTAATTGGCTTTCATACAGAAAAGGCCCTGCATTGTGCCCATAAGGAGATGATTTTAAAGGCAGCAAGGGAAGTAAATGCTTCTATCTTTTTAAATCCTGTTGTGGGTATACCAGATCCCAGAGATTTAGATCACTTTACAATGGTGAGGTGTTACCAGGCTTTTGTAAAACATTTTCCAAAAAACATTATAACACTGGCCTTGCTTCCATTTGCAAGTAGAAAGGCTGGTCCTAAAGAAGCGGTATTACAGGCCATAATTAGAAAAAATTATGGGTGTACCCATTTTTTAGTTGCCCCAGACCATGCTGATCCATTTATGCATTCAGGTAACAATACAAACCTATTTTATCCTTTAGGTGCTGCTCAGGAAAAGGTAAAGGAATATGAAGATGAAATTGGTATAAAAATGGTGCCTCTTACTCCAATGGTGTATTTTGAAGATGAAGGTAGATATATTCCTGAGAGTGAAGTAAAAGAAGGCATGAATGTTAAGAGACTTTCTTCTGCTGAACTGAGGCGCAGGCTTGAGTATGATTTAGAAATTCCTGAGTGGTTTTCCTTTAAAGAGGTTGTACAAGAGCTAAAACACACCTATCCTCCTAGACACAAACAGGGTTTTACTGTATTTTTAACAGGTCTTCCTGGTGCAGGAAAATCCACTATTGCTAAGATATTGTATGTAAAGTTTATGGAACTTAGGGATAGGCCAGTTACGCTTTTAGATGGAGATATTGTTAGAAAATATCTCTCTTCAGAACTCACATATTCAAAGGAACACAGGGAAATAAACGTACGTAGAATTGGTTTTGTTGCCAGTGAAATTACCAAAAATGGGGGGATAGCTATTTGTGCCCCAATTGCACCATATGAAGAATCAAGAAGATATAACAGAGAACTTATTAGTAGATATGGTGGATATATAGAGGTTCATGTTGCAACTCCTTTTGATGTGTGCATGCAAAGGGATAGAAAAGGTATGTATGAGAAGGCAAAAAAAGGACTTATAAAGAATTTTACAGGAGTTGATGATCCCTATATCCCACCTAAGAATCCAGAAATTACAATAGATACAACAGAACTAACACCCCAGGAGGCAGCTCAACAGATTATTTTGTATTTAGAAGAGCAGGGGTATATAAAGTAATTGTTAGCTCAATATTAATCGTCATCATCTGAGTCAAAATCACAACTTACGTCACTGCTATCATTATCTTCTTCCTCCTCCCCATCATCGTCGTCATAATCCATAACATCATCAATGTCATCGAGATCCTCGTCTAGATATCTTTCCTCCACAATATATGAAGGTCTTGATGTTTGGTGGGATTTAGATGTGAATGATTTAAACACAACAAATAATGTTGCTACTATAGCAAGAATAGGTAAAAATATTGATAATATATTCATATAGGTCTCCTGGATTTTAATTCCAGGAGTTGGGAGTAAGCCGGGTTCTGTTTTAGGTCGTCATTCATCTGGGACAGAGATTACTCCCTGCCTCAAGCGACCTACCCGAAGGCGTGGACCGGGCCAGTCCAAAATGCCTTCCTATTTGGTCTTGCTCCAGACGGGGTTTGCCTAGCCTGCTGTGTCACCACAGCAGCTGGTGAGCTCTTACCTCACCGTTTCACCCTTACCCCACACCCACTTTGGGATAGATTAAATTCTATATAGAGGCTAGTCTTGACCAAAGTGGGTATGGGGCGGTCTATTTTCTGTGGCACTGTTCCAGGGATCTCTCCCTCTGGGCGTTACCCAGCGTCCTGCCCTGTGGAGCCCGGACTTTCCTCTCCCAGAAAAATTCTGGGAGCGACGACCCTCCAACTCCTGAATTTTTCATTTTTTTATCTTATTATTTTTTTTTCTTGTCAAGAAATAAGTAGCTTTTGCAGCTTTTTCTCGGTGAAAAAGAAATTACAGCATTTTATAGTTTTTATGCCATTATTCCCTATTGCACCGCAAGTTATACCTTTCTATTCTCACCGAGAATTGCTGTAATATATAACTGTTAGCTGATCTTTCATGTTGAGAATGATTAAAGAAAAGGATATAGCTAAAAAGAATTTTTTGACTTAAAAAAGACAAAAAAGGTTTTACTCTAAGTGAATGCAGATCTACAACAGTATCCACTTTAAAGTAAAAGGAGGAGATCATGAGGAGATGGAAGAGGAGTTTTTCACTGGTGATGGTGGGGATTTTCCTGTTTCCTTTTTTGGTCTATGGAGTAACTTTTACCCCTGAGGTAGCCAAGAGGAGTAAAAAAGAACTACAGATCAGGAGGTTCTTTGGAGTGTGTCCCCCTTTTTATCTCAGGGACGAGCAAGGTAGAATTATTGATCCTGTCCACGGCAAGAATGCGAATGAACCCTATAGTCCAGAAAAGACCTGTGGCGCCTGCCATGACTATAAGCTCATTACTTCTGCTTACCACTTTCAACAGGGCAGGGGTGAGAAAGTCCCCTTGTGGATGGCCAAACGTTATCCTTGGGTCAAGTCACCCGGGCAGTATGGCGGACGCTGGTGAAGCCCTGCGCCATTGTTCCCCCAGTTAGCGGGAAAGAAGAATGCATCGGCCAAGGTTATTGACCTCACCTCCTTCAAGTTTGTATTGGCCTGTGGAAAGTGTCACCCTGGAGGGGGGCCATTAGAGATTGACAGGGAAGACCATAGGTATGATGAGTACATGAAAAAGAGGGGTTACAAACCAGCGGGGGATAATGATTTTGACGGTGATTATTTTAAGGCCCTTTGGAGCAAGACAGGAGTGCTGGAGGCAGATTGTCTTCTCTGCCATCTGCCGTCATATCATTATGAAGAGCGGGTAAGCCAGATAAAGCTCTTTAACTTTCGCTGGGCAGCCACGGCTGGAGCAGGTCTGGCTAAAGTAATAGGGTCTGTTAAGAAGGGTGAAATCCCAAAGGTGGTTTATAACCTGAAGTTTTTTGATTCTCAGGGCCATGTAAAACTGCCTATAGTTAGGGAAGTGCCCAGGGAAAATTGTCTCTTCTGCCACACGGAGAGTGATTACAAGAAGAGGGGAGCTAGTTACAAGATGCGCGATGATGTCCATGCCCGAGCTGGTTTGAGGTGTGTGGATTGCCATAAAGCAGGTAGTCAGGCCGAAGACAAAAGGATTTCTGATGTGGAGAAACATGAAATAGGCAAAGGAGATGATCCTGGAGATTTTGTTCGTGACGATCTAGACAATAGCGTTAGAGAATGTATGGATTGCCATAGTCAAGGACTTCAAGGAGCACCTAAAGCTCTGCACAAGGGATTGCCGCCACGCCACTTGGAAAAGCTCGCATGTCAAACTTGTCATGTCCCATTTAGGGACGTGAAGGCTGCACTTATTCAGGACGCTACTCATTACAATCCTGCCCCTGGAATTTATCCTCCTCCCAAACATATCTGGACCTTTTACGGACCCGATGGAAAACCTTGGAATTATTATGGAGAACTTCACCGAGAAGAGAATACCTTTCAGCGCGTCTTCACTTACACCCCTGTTAAGGTGTGGTACAAAGGAAAGATATGGCCTGTGAACCGGGTCCATAGTATCTGGGTAGGCATTGTTAGGCCACGGGTGCAGGGTATAGACATGGTGTTTATGGTGGATTTTTTCAAGATGTGGAAGGCTCATGTGAACAATCCTGAGAAGTTTCCTGCTTTAAGCGAAATAAAAGACGACAACAGCGATGGAGTGGTTGAGGTAAACCGTCCTGGTGAGGTGAGGGCTTTGTTAAAAGAGGTAGGGTATTATCTTAAATCTTTAGGAAAGCTTTCAAACCAGGATAAAGTGGTACTGGTGAAGGATGCTTCTTACACGGAAGATGGGGAACACTGGAGAAAGCTTGATCATTTCCCATGGGAAGCTACTCCTTATGCCTCTGTGTTCAAATATTCCCATGATATCTATCCTGCTAAAGCAGCTCTGGGGGCAAAGGGATGCACTGAGTGTCATAGTTTTGGTTCCTTGTTTTTCAATCGTGCTGTTCTTGTAGACTTGTGGGACGCCCAGGGAAAGCTTCATTTTGAACCAAACTACAAACTCCTTGGCTATTCAAAGCTGGCTGTGAATTCAGGGGCTTTCCGTCAGGAGATTTTGGAGCCGGTTCTCTATTATGGCATTGTTGTGGTCTTTATCTTGCTTGGATTATGGATGGCCTTCTGTGGCCTGCGTCTTGACCTTGAAGCCCTTTCCATTATCCCTGCCTACTCCACAGGACGGCTCATGCTTTTGATACTTATTGTGGCTCTCTTTGGTCCTGCTATAAACGTAATTTTGGGGAGATTCATCTCTACTGCCACTCTGGGACATATAGCTTCCATACACAAGGTTTCAGGTATATTGGGATTATTGGCTGCTATTTATCTTTGGGTCGTTAGGAGTGAAAAAGGGCTGGCTTTTGTCCTGGGCATTGTTATTATAATTTACCAAGCCGTCACAGGTGGGGTGCTTCTCTTCTGTGATAATGGAAATTTGCGTCAGGTGGCTTTTGCTCTCCACGACCTGGGAGCTCTGGTGGCCGTAGTTTTGGCTGGTTCAGTTATACTCTGGAAGTCCTTTCGGTTCAATCAGTAGTAATCGAACCAATCAGGGCACGGGATTTCCCGTGTCCCTGTTTAAAGCATACCTATGAGGAATTGAAAGCCGTCTATGTTACAATAGAGTTACCAATACCGATTATGCATTTCCCCTTGTGAATAACCTTTTTCTTTTATTGGACCATAAATACTGCCTTTACAAATTCACCGAGGGTTACTGTTATTTTTGGGAAGAATAAAGATATAAAAATGGAGATAGTATTACTATTTGCTCTTGGGTTTATGTGTTTGTTGCAAACATGAAAAAAATTGTTTAATAAAGTAGTCGTGTGATTTAAAAAACAAAAAAATACTTTTTAATTATCTGTAATGATTGTAAATTTTTTTAAATAAATCAAACTAGGGGGAAGACAAGGTGGGACAGACAATTAGATTTGGTGTATCTTTGGATTCTGAATTGTTGGAAAGATTTGATAAATTGTGTGAAGAGAGGTGCTATCAGACAAGGTCAGAGGCTATTAGAGACCTGATTAGAAAAGAGCTGGTTCAAAAAGAGTGGGAAGATGAAAATAGAGAAGTAACTGGAACCCTTACCCTTATTTACGATCACCATGTAAGCGATTTATCACAAAAAATGACTGAAATTCAACACAAATCCCTGGATATTATAATAACTTCTCTTCACGTCCATATTGATCACCACAATTGTATGGAGGTTTTAATATTAAGGGGGCCTGTTAAAAGGATAAAGGAAGTTTCCCAGAGGCTTCAATCCACAAGAGGTGTAAAATATGGGAGCCTTAACCTTTCAACTACTGGTAAGGATTTAGTATAATGGAAGATGTTCAGAGCAAAATTCCTTCGGTTCAAATTCCAATCGATAGGGTAGGTGTCAAGGATCTAAGATATCCCCTGGTAGTTAGAAAAAAAAATAATGGTATCCAACACACAGTTGCCAATGTCAATTTATATGTAGATCTACCTTCTGAATTCAAAGGCACCCACATGAGTAGGTTTATTGAGGTACTGCAAGAATGGTCTGGGGTGCTAGACTATCATAGCTTTAAAGAACTCCTAACCCATATCCAAAGACGATTAAAGGCAAGAAAGTCTCATCTTTCAATATCTTTTCCATATTTTTGTGAACACCGTGCACCCAAAAGTGGTATTAAGGCGCTTATGGACTATCAATGTGCCTTTTTAGGTGAATTACAAGATGATAGACTTACCATGTTTTTGGAGGTAACAGTGCCTGTAATGACAGTTTGTCCATGTTCCCTTGCAATTAGTGACAATGGTGCCCACAGTCAACGGGCTATGGTAAAGATTCGATGTCAGTTTGAGGGACTTTTGTGGGTTGAAGATCTAATTGAAATGGCAACTACGTCTGCATCTTCACCTGTATATGCCTTATTAAAGAGGGTAGATGAAAAGTATGTTACAGAATCTGCCTTTTCAAACCCAGTCTTTGTAGAAGATGTGGTTAGGAGAGTGGCTGCTAAACTTTCTAAACACCCACTTATTAAGTGGTTTAGAGTGGAAGTGGAAAGCCATGAATCTATCCATAATCACAATGCATATGCGTGTATAGAATCTAGACCTAATTTCTGATGTGTTAAGATAGGGTTATGTTTTGCATCCCATAAAAAGCAGCACCCCAAAGCCCTATATCTTGATTTTTGATGTGATAGATGGGGATTTGGTTGAGAATGTGGCTCATTTTTTCACATGCGAAAAATTCTTCAATAAAACAAGGATGATAGATTATCTCTGGATTTCTGGCCGCAAGTCCACCAGAGATATAGAGTCCTCCAAAACACAAGGTATTTAAAGCAAAATCCCTGCAAACCCTACCATAAAATCGGGCTATCCATTCAAGGGTTTCATCATATTTTTTGAAATTTTTAGTTATTTCCTCTGATGACAAATACTCATTTGTTAAAAAATAGTGTATTAATTCAATTCCCCTGCCAGATACCACAATATCTTCTGTTATTTGCAAAAGATCTGTTTTTTTTCTGCAAAATTCCAAAAATTCATATTCTTTCCTGTTAATACATGGAAAATAGGAGTGTCCCCCTTCAGATGGCAATGCAAAAACATGGGAATCTCTTTGTATAAGCATTGCTTTCCCAAGTCCTGTGCCAGCTCCAATTATGCTTATAATAGTGGTATCTTTAGAATTTGGACCACATAGTTTTGTTGCATCTCTTCCCGCAGGAGTTAAAATTGAATATGCCTGGGCAACAAAGTCATTTATAAGATATGAATTTTTTAATATCCCTTTACTAACTACTGTTCTTAAATCTATGTTCCATTTAATATTAGGTGGTGATGAAAATATGTTGTCTATTACTGGGCCTGCTACTGCAATAACTGTGATGTCACATATATCCAATGCTTTTTTAAAAGCTGTGTCTTTTAATTGTAA
>NZ_JBMYBT010000105.1:0-21895 GCF_053993635.1 Desulfothermus sp.
ACTAAGATAGTATCTTTATTTAATTTATTTTTTAATTTTACCACAACATCCTTTATGGCATGAATTGGAACGCATAACAGTGCAATGTGAAGATCATCAAAAATATCCTCAACTGCCGAAAGATCAAGGGGTCTATCTATACCATATAGATTAAATCTACCATGGGATCTAAACTTTTTTTCAAAAAGCGACCCCATCCCACCTTTGTTTCCCACAATGAGTATTTTTTTTATTTTTTTATCCATTAAATCACAAATAGTTAGTTTAATTAATTTTTAATCTTTTTCCAGATATCAAAGAAATTTGGAAAAGATTTGGCTACACAACTCTTATTGTTCAATTTTACTTTAATTCCCTTGAGCTCATATAAAGATAGACTCATTGCCATCCTGTGGTCAGCGTAAGTGGAAAAGGAAATCTCCTGGCCAATGGGTAAGGGATTTGGCTCAATTAAGAGCCCATCATCAAATACCTCCACCTTTGCTCCAACCTTTTTCACCTCATTTGCAACCCCCATTAGCCTGTCGCTTTCCTTTAGTTTTAAGTGTTCAACTCCTGTAATTACACTCTTTGAGTCTGCCATGGAAGCAAGCACCGCTACAGTTGGCACAAGGTCTGGACACTCTTTCATATTAATTTCAATACCATGAAGATCAGAAGGATGTGCTACTACTGCATCTTTGTCCCACAAAATTTGTGCCCCCATTTTTGCTAAAATATCTAAAATCTTTCTATCTCCTTGTATGGAATCTTTAAAAAGTCCTCGTATTTTTAATCCATTTTTTAAAAGAAGTCCAGCAGCTACCATATATGAAGCATTGGACCAATCTCCTTCAACAAAAAAATCACAGGGCTTATATTCTCCCTTTTTAACCACAAATTTTATCTTGCCAGGTTCAACATAAGTTATTTCACCTAGCTCCTTTTTTATCCATTTATCTTCCTGGGCTTCATAGATTGATACATCTATTCCAAATTTCTTCATGGTCTGGATAGTCAAACCCACATAAGGCCAAGATACAGCCTTTTTGCCAATTACATGGATTTCCATATCTTCCTTTGCTATGGGAGCTGCCAAAAGCAGACCAGAGAGATATTGTGAAGATTTTTCTAAGCTTATTTGTGTAACACCTCCTTTTAACCCATTTGACCTTATGGTAAAAGGGGGATATCCTTGCTTTTCATTATAGGAGATTTTGCAACTTAATGAAGAGAGAACGTCTATGAGCTCTCCTATTGGCCTTTTGTGCATACGACCTTCCCCAAACACAAAGGCTTCAATACCTTCTATAGCTCCTACAATAGGGGTAATTAGCCTGCAGGTGGTTCCAGATTCACCAACATTTAGTCTTACTCTTTTATTTATCCTGTATTCTTTAAGTCCTGTTATTTCAATCTTGTCTTTAAAGATATTGCATCTTGCGCCCAAGGCCGAGCAACATTCAAGGGTTCTTTTGGTATCATCACTGATTAAAGGATTTTTTATTACAGATGTGCCTCTACTTAATGAGGCACACATAATGGCCCTGTGGGTCAGGGATTTACTTGGAGGTGCTAAAAATTCTTTCATATTTAGCTCCTGGACCCCTTTCTTAGTTCTCCTGGCAAATCTATATATGGACCATTTGGATAACTTCCCAGGATCCTCAAGGTGTGGCATGAGTGTTTAAGATCTTTTAAAAGGGCTTTGTATTGTTCTTTGCTAAGGTCGCACTCAACATCGCAAAAAAATACATATTGCCACTTCTCGCCCCTCAAAGGCCTGGACTCTAGCTTTTTCATATTTACATTTTCCATGGCCAGCAAGTTTAAGACCCTGGCCAATGAACCTGGTTTATCAGGAAGTGTAAAGAGCAGAGATGTTTTGTCCCTATTACCTTCTGGCGGTTCATCTGAGCCAATTATCAAAAATCTAGTCCAGTTTTCAGGTAAATCTTCAATCCCAGTCTCAAGAATATTGAGTCCAAGGTTTGCAGCAAGGGCAGGGTGTGCAATTGCTGCTGCCTTTTTGTTCTGGCTCGCCATTTTTGCCCCTGCAGCAGTGCTATCTACTGGAATAATTTTCACACCAGGCAGTCTTGTCTTGAGCCACAAAGAGCACTGTTGTAATGCCTGGGGATGAGAATAGACTACCTCAATGTCGGATAGATTTTCGGTAAGAGAAAGCAGACTATGACTTATCTTACAAAAGATTTCTGCCTGGATATAGACCTGATATTTTAAAAACATATCCAGACTCTGACCAACAGTTCCCTGGAGTGAGTTTTCAAGGGGGATGACTCCAAGCTCTGCCTCCCTGTTTCTAACAGCCTTAAACACGTCTTCTAAGATAAATTTAGGAAAGTAACTGGCTGAGTGTCCAAAATAGTGGAGTGCAGCAAAATAAGAAAAAGTACCCTCAGGACCGAGGTAAACTATCTTTTGAGGACGCTGGAGACTCCTGGAAGATGAGAGTATTTCACGATAAATTGCAAGTAAGTGTTCCTTTGGAAGTGGACCTGGATTTTCCTTTACCAATTCCTCTAATATGTCCTTTTCCCTAAATGGTTTAAAAATGCTTTCTTTACTATGTTTTTTTATCTTTCCAACTTCTAAACTATATTCAGCCCGTTTATTTAAGAGCTCAAGTATCTGTCTATCTATTTTGTTTATTTGCTTTCTAATTTCTTCTAGTTTTGAGCTTATATCTTCTGACATCCTTATCTCCTGCCAAGAATTTATTTTTCTTTTATTTCTTCTTTAATCCGCATACCAAAGTGTCTTCCAGCATCATCTATTTTAACTAGAACTTCATCTCCTTCTTTTAAATTCACAACAGATAGAGGTGATCCATTTTTTCCAACTAATCTTATTGTCTCGGCGTTTTGTAAAATTATATCCCCTTTTTTACCTGATGTCTCACCACTTATTAAGAGAAGGGGTCTTATTTCAATTTTAACTCTTCCTACTGAGCTAAGCAGAGTATTCCCCTTGCTATCTACTATAAGTACTTCATCCCCTGATTTTAATTCTTCCAGATATGATGTTTTATCTCCTGGCCTTAACACATAAGAATGAACTGCTCCTGCATTTATTCTAAATGGTCTTGCAGCGACATATGGATTTTGTTCAGTCTCTGCATGGACGAGAAAAGTAAAAGAAGAAGAGTTTCCAACAAGCATTCCTTGCCCAGTATTTAAAATAGAGCACGTATCAACACAAACCCTGTGCCCAAGGCCAATGGGTCTTATCTGGGTAATTTTTGCTACCTCAAGTTTCACTTTTTCTCCTGTGAGCTTTAGTTCTTTCACAATTTCTTTTATAAATTCTCTACCTTCTGGCAGAATTACCAGAAAATCCACGCCCTTTTCTAAAATTCCAGCAGCGAGTTTGGCCTCTTCTAGATTTTTGACCTCAACTCCAAGTCTTCCTTCTTGCACAGCCAAAAGATTCTCAATTGGAATAATCTCCCAGCCATGAGTTATAAGAACGCTCTTTCCCTTTTTTAGTGACTCTTGTGCTAACACTTCATCTTCTTTTGAATTTAGTGTGATTATAGCAAAATCATCTGGTGTAGATGTGTTTATCCTGCCAAGTGTATTTACATCTTTTATCTTATCCTGTTCTACCAAAATTGTATCTACACCAGATTCTAAAGACAGGGTAATGAGCTTTTTATCAAAAGGTATTGCCTTTACAATTAACTCTTTCATAATCAGTATTTTGCTCCTTATTTATTATTTACAATTTCAAGGGCCTCATCAACACTCATATCTTCATGCACAATCCCATGAAGGGCCTTAACTAAAGTAGCAGGGTCGTCGTCCTGGAATATATTTCTACCAACAGATAAACCTGCTCCACCGGCCTGTATAGATTCATATACCATGGTCAAAATCTGTTTTTTATTTTCCATCTTTGGCCCGCCTGCAATCACAACAGGAATACAACATGCGTCTACAACTTTACTGAATGATTCTACATCTCCTGTATATGGTACTTTTACCACATCTGCCCCAAGTTCTTCTCCAACTCTAGCGCAATGGGCTACTATTTCAGGATCATATCCATCTTTTATCTTTGGACCCCTTGCATATACCATTGCAAGTACTGGCATGCCCCATTCTGTAGCCTTACTGGTTACTTTTCCAAGGTCAGCAAGCATATATCTTTCTGTCTCGTCCCCTAAATTTACATGCACAGACACTCCATCTGCACCGAGCTTAATTGCATCTTCAACTGTGCCAACAAGGGTCTTGGCATTGGGAAATGGAGATAGTTGAGTACTGGCAGATAGGTGAATTATCAGTCCTACATCTTTTCCATGTTCTCTGTGTCCACATCTCACAAGACCTTTATGCATTAAAACAGCATTTGCTCCGCCTTCTGCAACTTTGTCCACGGTTTCTTTTAAATCCACAAGTCCATGAATTGGTCCAACAGTAACGCCATGGTCTAATGGAACTATAATAGTCCTGCCAGTATTTCTGTTGAAAATCCTTTCAAGTCTAATTGATTTGCCCAGATGCATTTTAAACCTCCTGTTTGTTTTTTATCCGGGCCAAAGCTCCTTAATCAAAAGCCAACGACCATAAAAAAAAGGCCGCTGGCTTCTGGAGCCTGCGGCCTTTTTAGGGTTTCTTTTAGGTTGTATTTAAATTATACCACCCGGGCCACAGACTCCACCCCTAAAATACCAAAACCAAAAATAAAAAAAGCTAAAATAAAATCTAAATGAGGTGGATACTAGCCCGAGTTTTCTTGCCATAAATTTTTACCTATCCATTTCTAAAAAAAATGTCAACTAAAAATTTTTTAAATTCTCAATAAATTTTTCTTTGACCTTTTGCCTGTCAATCTTTCCATTTTTGTCTTTTGGAAGAGTGTCTGTAAATAACACATATCTTGGCTTTTTATACCTTGCTATCCTTGATCCAACAAACTCAATTAATTCATCTTTTGTTAGAGTACTATTTTTTTCTTTTACACATACAGCCCCAATTCCTTCTCCAAATTTAGGGTCAGGTACTCCAATAACACATACCTCGATTATGTCTGGATGTTGCATAATCACTTCTTCTACCTCTGCTGGAAACACATTTTCTCCGCCAGATTTGATCAATTCTTTTTCTGGTTTTCTTCCCTTAAAGAATAGATATCCATCTTCATCCATCATTGCTAGATCACCAGTATGGTGGATATCATTTCTAAATACATATTTGTTATCATCATCCCTGTTCCAGTATCCTAGAAATACCAATGGTCCTTTAAGGGCTATTTCTCCAACTTCTCCAGGTGGTAATTTTCTATCATCTTCATCTACGATAAACACGTCACTTAGTGCAAGTGGTCTACCTGCAGCACCTGGTCTGTCTCTATCTCTTCCAAGACAGATAAGTCCTGAGGTCTCAGTCTGTCCATACATCCACCAAAACTCAGCACTGGTTTCTGTTTCTAATCTCTCTATTATTTCTTTTTGCTCTAATCCAACTGCTTTTTTGAGGAAATTAGGCTTTAGATTTAATTTTTTCATTGTGTCTAAAAGTGATTGTAAGATTGGTGGAAATGTGCCTAGTAAGGTAATTTTTTCATCATTCATAAGTCTGGCAGATAGTTCCCTATCAAAAGATGGGATAACTACATTTTTGCCGCCACACAAATAGGTGGAAAAGGCCAGATTTATGCCCATGATGTGAAATAAAGGTAATATATTTAAATATGCGTCACTTTCACTTAATGAAAGTTCAAAGGCAATTTGAAGGGAGGATAGCACTATGTTTTTTTGTGAAAGCACTCCCCCACGTGGTTTTCCATCTACAGCAGCTGTATGTATGATTATGTAAGGATCATCTTCATTTGCGTGTATTTCTGAGTGTGGGTCCTTTGCAACTAAAAGTTCTGTATAGCTTTTTATTGAGCCTTTATCTCCTGTTAATAGAAATATCTCTTTTACAGAGGGATTTTCTTTTTTTATTTCAGAAGAAATTTCTATTTCTTCATTATCTATAAAAAAGTATGACGGTGTTGTATCTAAGGCTATAAATTTTTTTTCTTCTGGTGAAAGGCGTTTATTTATTAACACTAAAATAAGTCCTAGTTTTGAAGCTGCAAAAAATAATGGAAAAAATCTGTAGGTGTTTTTGCTAATTACACCAATTCTATCTCCTTGTTTAAGTCCCAGTTTTTTTAACCCTGCTGCTAGTTGTTCAGTCTCATCCAATATTTCTAAAAAAGTAAAAGAGTGGTTTAAGTTGCCATCATAGAGACACTTATGGTTCCTAAAAAGAGTAGAATTTCTCAATAACATTTGATATGGTAAATAAGATCTCATGACGCTACTCCTTGGAAGTTTAATGATTCCTTTCCCCTTACGGACAATTATCTATTTTTGTAAAAAGGACTATCACTTCCTTTCTCTTCTTTCAAGTTAGAAAATTAAAGTAAAGTGATTACATCTAAATTTTGGTGAGTTGAGAGGATAAATAGAGGAAATTATTAAAATGGATTTTTAACTTTTTCCAGCCACTGCCCTGACCTGATGAATGTCTGTATAACCCCTTAAAACCTTCAGAATTCCATCTTGTTTTAGGGTTAACATTCCTTCAGATATGGCAACCTTTTTTATTTCTTCTGTGGGTACTCTTTTTTTTATTAAGGATCTAATTGCATCTGAATTTTTTAAAAGTTCGTGTATGCCCATTCTCCCTTTATATCCCCCCATACAGTTTGCACAGCCCCTTGCCCTATATAATGTTATTTCATCATCTTTTACCCATTTGTCCCAATCATGTTCACCAAATTCTTTTCTCAACTCGTCTATTTCCTTATTTGTAGGTCTGTATGGTTCTTTGCATTCATTACAAAGGGTTTTTATGAGCCTTTGAGCAAGTATGCAGAGCAGAGAGTCTGAAAAATTGAAAGGATCTAGGTCCATATCAAGCAATCTGGTAACTGTCTCTGGGGCAGAGTTTGTGTGAAGGGTGGAGAATACAAGATGGCCTGTTAGGGAAGCCTCAATACCAATATGTGCTGTTTCTTTATCCCTCATTTCTCCAATCATAATCACATCTGGGTCTGCCCTTAAAAATGCCCTTAGGGCAGACGCAAAGGTAAGTCCTATTTTGGGATTAATCTGGACCTGTCTTAGTCCTTCTTGGGTGATTTCAACTGGATCTTCTGCAGTCCATATCTTTTTATCTGGTTTGTTTATGTAACCTAGGGCCGAATGTAGAGTTGTGGTCTTACCTGATCCTGTTGGCCCAACAACAAGGATCATTCCATAGGGCTGAGTTATGTTTTCCTTAAATATTTCAAGGTTATGGGGCAGAAGTCCAAGTTTATCAACAGGGATTGGCTTCCCAGATGCAAGGACCCTTAACACCACATCCTCCTGGTTATCAATAGTAGGTAGTGTTGCCACACGATACTCCACTATTTTGTTCATATTGGGCAATCTAATTTTTAGCTTACCGTCTTGAGGAAGACGCCTTTCAGCAATGTCCAATCTTGCCATTATTTTTATTCTTGACACAATGGGCCGTGCATAATGTAATCTCAGTTTTTTGAATTCATGGCATGTGCCATCAACTCTCATTCGTATTAAACAATACTTTGAAATAGTGTTGGGCTCAATGTGGATATCTGATGCGTTTTTTCTCCATGCTTCAACTAGAATAGCGTTTACCAGTCTAACAATTTCACTGTCTTGTTCTGTTATTTCCTTTTCAAGTTCGTCAAAATCTTCGTGTATGTCTTCTTCTATCTCTTCGTCAAATTCTAAAAGTTCGTTTTCTGATGTGAGTGCTTTAAAAAAATGGTCAATAAATTCTTCTATGTCGTTTTTTGTGGATACCAGGGGTTCGATCTGATTTGTACCCAGGATAAATTTTATCTCATCTAGTCTGCTAAGATCAAAGGGATTGGTCATAAGAACCTGGATTGTGTTTCCCTGTTCTTTATATGGTACCCATTCGTACTGTTTTAGAAAATTGGGATCCAGCTTTCTTTTTTCAAAAATAGAGTAGGGTGGTAACACCTTGGGATTGAATTCAACAAAGGGCACATCGTAAAAACTACTTAAAGACTCTCCCAACTTTTTTTTGGGTACATTGAATTTATTAAGTAGTATCTCATCTAAGTCCTTATTCTCTTTTAAAGCAATTTCTTTGGCTTCTTTTAATTGTTCTTCTGTAATACATCCTTGTTCTATAAGTAATTCATACCGACTTTTTGAACGTATTCTTCTTTTTTCAATTTCTTCTAATTTTTCTTCTAGCCCTGGATAGGAAGGATACAATTTTTTTAATTTCCAGAAATATTCCCTTGCTTGAGTTGTTTTGTTTAATCTAAGTAAAGTAGAACCAAGCTTAAAATAAATATATGCTAATTGTTTTTTTTCAAAACTATCTCTTTCAACAAGTACGTTTGTGAGAAAATTTACCAACTTATCAAGATCTCCTGTCTTTTCAAGACAAAAAATCATCAATTTAACATATTCAAAGTCTAATATGCCATCGTTAAACACACTGTTTATTTTTTCAATGGCCTTTTGGTATTCACCTTGTTTTATAAAAGATTTTACAGCATCAAAAGAAGCGTCAGATTGACTCTGTTTGTCATTGAAAATAGATTGAAGAACTCGATTATCTTCCATATCTAAATCTGACAAGACGTTCTGAAAAAATGTTTTGTATGCAGAAAGGGTTTGAGTTTGATTTAGTTTTTTGGCAAAGTCCCATGTCCTGACTAAGGAGAAAAGGGTGGTTTCTGCAATATCTTTGGCTTCCCATATTCTGTTTTTATTCAAGTGGCGTTGTAACTTGATTTTTTGCGTCTCAAGCCACTTGAGATATCCGTCCCAGCTCATTTTTAATAACCTTATAAAAAATTAACCCAAGTTTATCAACTTGGGTTATAAGTAGCTATCAAAATTTTTTTATGATTAATTTAAAAGTTTGATAGCTTAGATTTCAGATTGGAGAGGACCGCAAGTAGCTAACTACTTTTAGTCCTCTATTAAATTTAAAATTTTGAATACTCTATTTTTTTTCTTTTAACCAGGGCATCATATCCCTTAGCCTGTCTCCAACCTCTTCTATTATGTGAGAATGATACTTCTTTCTTAAGGCCTTAAATGATACCTGTCCAGCCTGATTTTCTAATATCCATTTTTTGGCGAAACTACCGTCTTGAATTTCTTCTAAAATCTGTTTCATATTTTCTTTTACCTTTTCATCTATCACCCGTGGGCCACTTACATAATCCCCATACTCTGCTGTATCACTAATGGAATAGTGCATGCGTTTAAATCCACCTTCGTAAAGTAGATCTACAATAAGTTTCATCTCATGAAGGCATTCAAAGTAGGCAACCTCAGGTTGATAACCTGCCTCAACAAGGGTTTCAAATCCTGACCTGATAAGCTGGCTCACTCCACCGCAAAGAACCGCCTGTTCGCCAAAAAGGTCGGTTTCTGTTTCTTCTTTAAATGTGGTCTTAATAACACCAGCCCTGGTGGCACCAATTCCTTTGGCATATGCAAGGGCAATATCCCATGCATGGCCAGATGCATCTTGATAAACAGCAGCAAGGGAAGGTACACCAAATCCCTTTTCATATTCTCTTCTAACTAGATGTCCAGGACCCTTTGGTGCGACCATTATAACATCTACATCTTCTGGTGGTTCTATTTGATTGAAATGGATATTAAACCCATGACTAAAGCCCAGTACCTTTCCCTTTTTAAGATAGGGTTTTATGTCTTCAAGATAAACCCTTGGTTGATGTTGGTCAGGGATTAGTATCTGGATAATGTCAGCTTTTTCAGCAGCTTCTTTTACACTAACGGGATCAAATCCATGTTTTTTTGCAAGCTCATAATTTGGGCCACCTTGCCTCTGGGCAACTATTACATTTAGTCCAGAATCCCTTAGATTAAGAGCATGGGCATGTCCCTGGGATCCATAACCAACAATAGCTATTAATTTGTCAGAAAGAATTTTTAAATCTGCATCCTTGTCATAGTAAACCTGCATCTTAAACTACCTCCTGCAAAAATTTTAAATAATTATGATAGTTGCATACTTCTCTTCATTGCTACTATCCCGGTCCTGGCTATTTCTTTGATGCCGAATTTATGTAATAAATTTATGAGTGCAGAGAGTTTTTCACTATTTCCTGTAGCTTCAATGGTTATTTCCGATGGACTCACATCAACTACTTTACATCTAAATATATCCACAATTCTCAAAATCTCAGCTCTAGATGAGTTTTGGGCGTTCACTTTAATAAGTATCATTTCTCTTTCTACAGTTTTCACTGAATTCATGTCAACGACTTTTATTACAGTAATCAGTTTCCTCAGTTGCTTTATTATTTGTTCTATTATTTGTTCATCTCCCTCTGTAACTATTGTCATAAGAGATGTGTTTTTTTCTAAAGTAGGGGCCACATTCAATGAAATAATGTTAAATCCTCTCCCACTAAATAGTCCTGCAACCCTTGAAAGTACTCCTGGCTCGTCTTCTACTAATACTGAAAGGGTGTGTTTCATAATAAACTCCTTAAAACCTATTGTTTAACCCTTTTTCGTCATTTTGGGTTATAGATAGTCATCTAATTTACCTGAGTTTGTTAAAGGATTATATAAATTCAGGTTAAACAAGTAACATTTCCGATAGAGATGCTCCAGCAGGTACCATTGGATATACATTTTCTTCTTTTTCCACTACCATATCTACAACACATGTCTTCTTAGATTTTAAGGCCTGTTTCAATACATCCTTTACTTCTGAGGGTTTAGTAGCCCTGTAACCTTCTGCACCATAGGCCTGTGCCAATTTTACAAAATCAGGATTGTATTCTAGATGTGTAGCACTGTAATTTCTGTTGTAAAATAGTTCCTGCCATTGTCTAACCATTCCTAGATAGGAATTATTTAATATAATGATTTTTACCGGGAGATTATACCATACTGCAGTTGCCAGCTCCTGGATATTCATTTGTATGGAACCATCTCCCGCAATATCTATAACGGTTTTGTCTGGAAAGGCGACCTGGGCTCCAATTGCTGCAGGAAAACCATAACCCATTGTGCCTAGACCACCTGAAGAGAGTAATGTCCTGGGCCTTAGATACTTAAAGTGTTGTGCTGCCCACATCTGATTTTGTCCAACTTCTGTTGTAATAATTGCATCTCCACCTGTGAGCTCATATAGAGTTTCAATTACAAATTGGGGTTTTATAACTTCATCTGACTTTTTATATGTAAGTGGATGTGCATCATTCCATGCATTTAATTTATCCCTCCATGACTGGTACCACTCTGACAAATCTTTGTCTTTAATGCGTTTTGAAATTTCTTCTTTTAAAGCTCGTAGTGCTTCCTTGCAATCTGCAACAATTGGTATGTCCACTCTTACGTTTTTCCGAATGGATGTTGGGTCAATATCTATGTGTATAATCTTTGCGGAGGGGGCAAAACTATCCAGTCTACCTGTGACCCTATCATCAAACCTTACCCCTGCTGCAATAATCACGTCTGCATGATTGATTGCCATATTGGCCACATAGGTGCCATGCATACCCAGCATTCCAAGCCACAGAGGATCATTGCCTGGGAAGGCACCAAGTCCCATTAAAGTGGCGGTAACAGGTATTTGTAATGTCCTGGCAAGCCATGTGAGTTCCTTATTCCCCGAGGAGGCTATAACTCCACCACCAGCAAAAATAAGGGGCCTTTTTGCTTCTAAAATCAAGTCAACCGCCTTTTTTACTTGCTTAAGATTTGGCTCATAATGGGGATTATAGCTCCTTAAGGAGACACTTTTGGGGTATTTGGCTTCAATTTCTGAAGCCATTATGTCCTTTGGCAGGTCAACTAAAACAGGTCCTGGTCTTCCTGATTTCGCTATATAAAATGCCTCTTTTATTATTTGAGGCAATTTTTCTGGGTCTTTTACAAGATAATTGTGTTTGGTACAGGGCCTTGTAATTCCAACAATATCAACTTCTTGAAACGCATCATTACCAATTAATAATCTTGGAACCTGTCCAGTAAATACAACAATGGGGATAGAGTCCATGTAGGCCGTGGCAATACCTGTGACTGTGTTAGTGGCGCCAGGCCCTGATGTTACCAACACCACTCCTACCTTGCCTGTTGCCCTGGCATATCCGTCTGCTGCGTGCACAGCAGCCTGTTCATGCCTTACTAAAAAGTGGTTTATGGGATATTTGGGCAGTTCGTGATAAATATCAATTACAGCTCCTCCTGGAAATCCAAATATAACCTCAACACCTTCTTGTTTTAAACATTCAAGGAGTATTTGGGCCCCTCTCATTTTCATTACTTTAGTCCCTCCTCTTCCATTTTCTTGTATTTTTCGAGTATTGCCTGAATTTTAGTTTTACCAGCAAGCTTAAGCTTTTTGATTTTTTTTAGTTCTAAATCATCCTGGGGTGTTAAATAAGGTTTACTTTCTAGCTTTTCCACCTGTTTTTCATATTCTAGATGTTGTTGCCATAGTTTTTTGAGTTCTTCATCCTTTTCGCCATATTTGGCAATAAGTTCCAACTCATACTGTTCCATCTTTTAGTGCCTCCTATTTTGATTCAAAAATATTTTTAGAATTGCCCTGGGGTCTATGTCTTTTTCCAGGCTAATTATTAATAGCTTTTTCCTGTTTTTTTGTCCACTCACAATTTGTATCTGGCTCTTTTTTGTCTTGAAAATCTTCGAAAAAAAATTGATTACTTCTTTATTTGCTTTATTATCAACTGGTGGTGCAGAGATCTTTACTTTTAGACAATTTTGGTACACACCTTCAATAGAATTTTTCTTTGCCCCTGGTTGAACCCATATTGCTAATTTAAAAGTAGTCTTATCAATTTTATTTAAAAAATCCACTGAGTTACCTCTTTGTTAACTAAGTTGTTAAAAAACTATGTCAGGTATATGGCTAATTGATATAGTGTTTGAACAAGAAAGATTTTCAAAAACTCAATTGCCAGTAAGACAACAATAGGAGATAGATCCAGACCACCTATGTATACAAAAGGTATCCATTTTCTCACCCTGTAAAAAACCGGTTCTGTGATGGAATAAATAAACCTGACTATTGGATTATAAGGATCAGGCCTAACCCAACTAAGGAGAGCAGAAATAATTACTATCCAGAAATATATAGAGAGCACACTGTCTAAAACAAATGCAAGTGCCTTAAGAAGATTTGCAATAATAAACATATTAACCTCCTGATATAAATTTTTTATTTTAAAGAATCAACCACTTCCTTATAACTATTAATATTTGCGATAGAATCTAATTTATTATTTTTATATGATATAAAATCTACAGGTACACTTTTGGCTGTTTTTTCATCTACTTTAGAATCTCCTATAAAAGCCACATCACAAGGAGCTAAGTTCCATTTTTTTAATATAAAGAAAATACTTTCTGGATGAGGTTTTGGATTTTTTACACTCTGTGCTGTAACTACTGGATCAAAGAAGGATTTTAAATGGAAATTTTCTAATATAATAGGCATAGTATTTGTTCTATTTGTATTAATAGCACACTTTTTTTCCATATTTTTTAGCATCATAAGAAAATCTATAAGTCCATCTTCTAATTTAATTAGATCTATTACTGCCGTGTATGAGATTTTTTTTCCTATTTCCAGTGCTTTTGGAAATAATTGTTCTGGGACAATGTGTTTTATTGACTCATATACTGTATGGGAATGGACATAGTCTTCCTCACTTTTGTCCATTTCTGGAAGGCCAAGCTCTTTTAAAATAAGGTTATAAAACTTTATATTTGCATCCTTTGAATTTATTATAACACCATCACAGTCAAAAATAATACCTTTTTTGTGTAAAAAAAAGTTTTTATAATCAAATTTCATAAATCAACTATCCTTTTATGAATTCAACTTTATACTTTTTGTTTAACCAAGTAAATTTTTCATGGGGCTTCTTTTTAAATATAAAACGATAACCATAATCCATTGCCTGGTATAGTCCAATGCTATCCTCCACTAACGAAAATTCTATACCAAAATCAATCCACATTTCATATAGGTCATCTACATCAGTAATTAAAACCCACTCATTATCCAGTATTAAGAAAAACCAGGGTAGTAATTTTTCATAAGGCAGTAAAGTATTAATCTGATAGAGCAGATGAGATCTATTAGAGGTATTTTGAAAATTATTTAAAGTTATATGATCCCCAATAGTTTCTTTTAATTGTTGCAGACCTTCTTCAATCTCAGAATCAATTTTCTGTAGCTCTAAAATCCTTTCTTCCATTGTCCACTCAAGAAGCAAGGTTAATTGGGCTATTAAAAAATAGTCTATTTTTTCAGTATCCCCAGATTCTTTTTTTATCATGGTTTTTAGAGTACTTGGTTTCTCTGTGTCGAACTCGAGTAATTGCATTATAAAATTTTGTTTAATTTCCTTGGGATTTTCAAAGAAATCTCCGTAAGTTAGAAAATCCCTGAGATATTGTTTTGCCTCTCTGGCATTTAAGGGGAATTGTTTTGGCCTATAATAATTCAATTTTGCTGATTTTTTTTCTAGCAGTCCAGGGTCAATTAAAGTGACGTGTTTTAAGATTTTTTCATCTACAAGTTCCATGTGAAGTGTTGGGAAAAATATTTTTTTCATAGTCCTATTCTCTTCTTATTTTGTTTCAAAAAACTCAACTTGCCATATGAAGGAATTAGTATTATCCTCATTTTTTAGCAAAAGCAAATGCAAAATTTTTTAGGAGGTTCTTTTATGTTTGGTATTGGCATTCCTGAACTCTTAGTACTTTTATTAATTGCATTAGTAATCTTTGGAGCCAATAAACTACCAGAAATTGGCGCTGGCCTTGGTAAGGCCATAAAAAACTTTAAAAAGGCAGCTACTGAGCCAGATGAAATAGATATAAGCTCCACAAAAAAGAAAATATCCAATCAATCAAAGGAAGATAATGGAGCCAGTGAACAATAATTGTTATTAAACTGGCTAGTTAAGTTTTATTGGGGCGGGAGGACCTGGATGTTAAATTCCATTCCCCTTGCCCCAAGATAATTATTCAAAAATGTTGTAACTGCATTTGGTTTGATGGTAACTATCTCCCACTTTCCAAAGAGCCCTTGGGAAAAGGTTAGGGAAATTAATTTAACCCCCTCAAGAAATTGCTTTTTCCCCTGCAACGTCTCATTGAAGCCCTTGACCCCTGTAAGTGTAACCCATGGGCCTGCTGATAAAATTATTTTTGAGAAAAATTTATTTTTTATCTCTGGCAGATTAAAATAATTGCTCCATAAAGTTTCCCATAATTCACTGAGATTGTTTTTTGTTGCAGCCCAATAATGGTCCTTATATGTGAAAGTACCTGTATATAAGGTATCTTTTATTTTCTTTATATACAACCTTGGCTCAATGGAATTATTGTCAACTGAGATCCCTGAGAGTCTTAATAGGCTATCTAAAAATTTAATGTCAGGTTGTTCAAAGTTTTCAGTCTTAAGACACACAGTCACGTCTCTTGAATTAAAATACAATCCGAGATTTATGAGTGTATTTTTTAATGCCCCAATATCCAGTTTAACGTTTAGTATTAATGATGTTGAATTTTGATTTCTCTGCTCATATTCTTTGTAGCTCAAGACATATTTTAGGGATGAATCTTCAAATAATTGACTCAAAGTATCAATTTTTTGCTGGTCAAGCTCATACGGTATTATTTTTATAGCTTCCTTTACTAATGCTTTACTCAATATTTTATTTCGTAGGGTTGCATTTAAATTAAATTGTGTGGATGTGCAATTTTGTTGTTCTATTCTTATACCTTGACAAAATGAAATTGAACATGTGAAAAGCAAAGATACAATTATAAAAAATTTAATTTTCAATATTAAATTCATTGACTTCATCCTGATTTAATGTTGAGTATCGCTTTTTTGAGATTACTAATTTCCCTTTTTTTAGTAGTTTAATCACATTATCAAATTTTAGATAGAAATCACTATTTTCATCTAATACCAATGAATGTTCATTTTGATTATAAATAGAATCAGCATGGAGGAAAAGGGGATGTGAGCCTATTCTATTATTCAATTGATTATTTAATTCAGGTAAATAAAAGGCCATACCTTTGTTTATTAAAATATCGTAGTCCATTAATTTTGGGCTAAACAGAAGCTCTCCGTTTTTTGAATATATATAAATGAGCATGGAAGGTTTAAATTGATCTGTTGATACTTCTATTACAACTGATGTATATCCTTTGATATAATCTTCATTTTTTAAATTATTTAAAAATACATCAGGTTCTTTTAATATAAATGATATTGATAATACTTGTTTCATTAATGGGCCTAAAAGTTTTAATCCCATAATTAATCTGTATGAATTTGTTGAAGTTTTTATTATATAATTATCAGAAGAATTATTTATCAATTCCCACAATAACTCTCTTCCATTTTTATTTAATAATTTTCCTATTTGAATCCCTTTTTTGATTTTAAAATTTAGAGTAGAATTATAGAGTTTATTCATTAGATGAATTTTTTGTCTTTTTAAATTAATATAATCAGGATATAGTTCACTAGATGTTCCATTTAACTCTGTATATAACGTGTACTTAGTCCAGTTGATCCATGTGGAATTATCTTCCAATATTTCTATCCATTCACCTTTACTGCATATCCCCATTGATAATTGCAGAAAAATTAATAAAAAGATAAAAAATGTATATTTTTTATTCATTTAAAAATCTCTCTATTTCTGGAAAGGTTTTGTCTAATTTTCCATATCCATACCATTTGATGTCATTTTCTTTTTTAAACCATGTCATCTGACGCTTAGCATATTTTCTGGTGTTTTTTAACCACCTATATTTTGCATGCTCAAGGGAACAGTTTCCCAGGATATAATCTAAAAGTTCTCTACATCCAATAGATGTCCATACAGGTGCATTGATATCTGGATTTTTTTTCCACGCCTTGGCCACTTCCTCAAGCCCTCCATTTTCAAGCATTTTATTTATTCTCATCTCTAATCTGGTAGCCAACTCCTGTTTTGGATAAAAAATACCTATCTTTAGGTAGTTATACCTGGGTTTATCTTTAGGATAGTTTTTGTGAAACCATGTTAAATTCTTTTTTGTAAATGCATATACCTCTAATGCCCTGGTTATTCTCTGTCTGTCCCTTGGATGAATCTTTTTTGAATATTCTGGATCTATTTTTTTTAATTTTTCATATGCTACTAAAGCACCATCTCTAAAATATTCGTAAATAACCTGTTCCCTGATGTTTTGAGGTATCCTGGGGATAGGAGCAAGGCCAAATAACACGGCCTTTAAATATAATCCAGTGCCACCAATTAATATGGGAAGTCTCCCCTTATTAATTATCTCTTTTATTTTTTGGTCTGCAAGGTCTGCAAATTCCCCAGCGCTAAGTCTATTACTTGGTTCCAAAAAACCATAGAGATGGTGTTTACAGATCTTTGTTTCTTGTTCGTTTGGTTGAGCTGTTATAATGGGAAAACCCTTGTAGACTTGTCTTGAGTCAAAGTTAACTATTTCACCACCAAATCTTTTTGCAAAAGCAAGTCCCAGTTCATTTTTTCCTGTTCCAGTAGCCCCAACAATGCATAAAATTTTCATAGAGGTTACGCATAATTGCATAATTTTAAAAACGTTCGAATTTCGTTTTTGCTTATAAGTTAAATCTTTCTTTTAATTTAAGCCATACAGGCTCAGGCACCAGTCCTTGGACATCACCACCAGCATTTACTGTTTCTTTTATAATGGATGAACTGGTGAATAGCCACTTATAATCAGTCATCATAAATAGGGTATGTACATGCCTTTTTAGTCGCCTATTCATGAGTGCCATCTGAAATTCATATTCAAAATCAGAAATTGCCCTAAGTCCCCGTAAAATTACCTTTGCTCCCTTTTTTTCTACATAATCAACTAAAAGGCCACTAAATGATTCTACGATTACTCTTGGTTTATTTTCAAATACTGTCTTGGCCATTTCAAGTCTTTCTTCAAGACTGAAAAGGGGAGTCTTAGGAGTGTCTATAGCAATTGCTAAGACCACTGTATCAAAGATATCTAAGGCCCTTCTAACAATACTAATATGACCATTTGTTAATGGATCAAAGGTGCCTGGATAAATAGCTATGGATTTGTTGTTTTTGTCCATATGAGTATCCTCGTTTGTCCATATTCTCGGTTTATTATTAAATTGGTACCTGAAATTTCCTTTCTTACTTTTAAATCTTTTTCAACTTCAGATACAATAAAGCCATTTTCTACAATCCAGTTATTTTTTATTAATTTTTTAATAACAGGTATGGCAAGTCCTTTTCTGTATGGGGGGTCTATAAAGCATAGGTGAAACTTTTCATCAGGATGTTTTCTCAAAAACTTATTTACATCCTGTGGAACTATACGAAAGCGACTCTTTTCTACCCCAAAATTCTCAAGGTTTGCTTTTAGGTATTTAATTGCATCTGGATTGTTTTCAACAAAATATACAAGCTGAGAACCCCTGCTTAAACATTCAAATCCAAGAGAACCAGTACCTGCAAAGAGGTCTATGACCTTAGAACCCTCAAATTCCATTCCTCTAGCAACCAACATGGAAAATATGGCCTGACGTATTTTATATGTTGCAGGCCTGTATCCTTCTATGCCCTTTTTGGGAGTCTTTAATTTTCTCCCTCTATATTCACCACTGATAATTCTCATAATAACAGCTCGTTCTGTTTCCTAAAGATATTCAACTTCAGGTCCAAATTCGCTAAAAGTGCACACCATGAATTCATCCTTGGGATCATCTTCTCTCTTTTCTTTTGTTAACCACTTTTTCACATATGCCAGTATTTCATCTTTTTGGGGCATGTTTTGTACAATTCCTATTGAAATTCCTCTATGAACTATTTGTAGATCTTCAGTAAGTCCCATGTTTTTTAATTCAGAGAAAAAGGATTCATATTCTTTTTTTAGCCTTTTATCAAGACCTTTAAGGGAGTTATAGTCTGCATCTGGAACTATGACCACATACATATTAGTATCTAATTTGCTAAGCTGATCATAATTCCTTAAATTATTTTTTAAGTGCATAAGAAATTTTTTTTCTATCCATTCCTGCCACTCTTTTCCAAAGTTAAGTAACATATCGTCTAAGTTACTTATGTTGATAAGTAACAGGGAAAAATTTCTGGTGTGTCTGGAAATTCTGTTTATTTCGCTCTCTAACACTAAATAAAAGCCATCAGGGGTTAGGGTGTTTGTATTGCTATCAATTGATAACTTTTGAAAGAGGTCTTGGATTTGAGTTATGTAATTAAATCCTCGTTTTGTCCTCCAGATTAATTCTGGTTCGTAAAATGGATATAATAAAAAGTCATCAACTAATAAATTAGATCTAAATACTTCATCCCTTGTGTCTTCGTCTCCGTAGAGGATAATATATCTCTTAGAAATTACATAATCATCTTCCTTAGTGCGTAGAAGCTTAACAAATTCTAGTCCTCCCATATTGGTTTCATGGGCTGGAGCAATAATTACATCAACATGGGTCTTGTCCATTATTGTAATTGCCTGGAGATGGCTCTTAGCTGTAATTACAGTGAATTTTTGGCTATCCAAGGACTGTTTTACCGTATAAGCCAGCTCATTGTCCTCGCAAATAAAAAGCAATTTTTTCCTATCTAGCATACCTATATTTCTCCCTCATAATTTTTAATGATATTAATCGGATTTTCCAGAATTTACAAGGCAACTTTTTTAGGTTATTATTCTTATGTTTTTTAAGATTATTAAGATAGGTGCTTGGAGCATGGTTATAAGAGATTTAAAAGAGATCTCAAAACACATCAAGATACATAAAGACACAGATGAGGAAAAAGTTAGGTCAAAGTCAAGACCAGTTACACCTAAACCTGTAGATGCAGGCAAAGACAGTGACCAAGAGCTTTTTTTTAAGGCAATGGAAGGGGTTCGTCCCATCAGTGGTGTGGGAGGCAGGGAAGTGGTAGCAGTAAAGCATCATGTGTCTAATATTAGGAAAAGCAGAAAAAACTCTCATAAAGATAAATATTTAGAGAAATTTCTTAAAGGAGATATTGAATTTGAACTTGAATTTACAGATGAATATATTCAGGGAAATGTAAAGGGGTTAGATCCCAGGATTTTTAGAAAATTAAAGGCAGGTTCCTTTAGCCCTGAATCTCATCTGGATTTACATGGATTAAACAGTGATGATGCCTATGTAAGCCTTATTTCATTTGTCAAAAAAAATTATTTACAAGGCAAGAGGTGTTTGCTGGTTATCCCTGGCAGGGGTAAAAATTCTCCACTGGGAAGGAGTATTTTAAAAGAAAACTTGCAGTTTTGGATCACTAGAGATCCTTTAAAAAGGGTAGTGCTTGCCTTTTGTTCTGCTATTCCAAAACATGGTGGGGCAGGTGCAGTTTATATTTTGCTTAGAAAATATAAAAAACATCGGGGAAAGATTTTCTGGGAAAGATATTAATTTAAATTAAAAACATTCATAAATTTAGGTCAAGGAGATGTAACATTATGGGATTTTTTTCAAAAATTAAAAAACTCTGGAAGAGAAAAGACAAAGAAGAAAAAAAAGAAACACGTGAAGAAAAAAGTGTTGAACAAGAAGATAAAGTGGTTGTTGAGGCTCAGGTAGTTGAAGAAGTTGAAGAAGAAAAGAAGGAAAAATTAGAAGAGGTAAAAAAGGAAGAAAAGGAAGATAAGGATTGGGAGAGAGAGCTTAAATTAGCCCTACAACAGGCTGAACCTAGACTTAGTGTATGGCTGGATATACTCTTAAAGGATGTTGAAAAAGCAGATGATCTTTTGTGGGAGCGGCTCTTATTTTTATTTGAATGTTTAGAGGTACCAGTTAATGAAGCAGAGAATTTTATAAACAGATTTAAAAAATGGTTAAATGAGATGGAGTATTCATCCATCTTTGAATTTAGGTCCGAGCTCCAATATCGTTTAGCATTGGCCTTGGATTTAGAAGATGAGGAAGATGAGCAGAGCAGGTTGTTTTTAAAGCTATCTGAAGGTCTTGCCAAGACAAAGGAACAATTTACAAGAAAAATAGACATACTTCTTCAAAAGTCCTCTGAATTTGGCGATGAATTTTGGGAGGAATTAGAAGAAATTTTGATTATGGCAGATGTTGGATTTAATACCACTGTAAAACTGGTAAATAGGCTAAGGATAAAGGTAAGGGAAAACAATGTAAAATCTCCAGAAGAATTTAAAAAATTATTTAAAGAGCAACTTGCTGAAATCCTTCCTAAGCCCAAAAAAAGGATAAAACCAATTGCCCCTGAAGTTGTTTTAATGCTCGGAGTAAATGGGGTTGGAAAGACCACCACTATTGCAAAATTGGCCCATAGGGCGCAGATGCAGGGAAGAAAGGTCCTGCTTGCAGCTGCAGATACCTTTAGGGCAGCTGCAATTGAACAGCTTGAGATCTGGTCAAAGAGGGTTGGAACAGGGTTTTATGCAAAGGAGTCTGGTTCAGATCCTGCTGCAGTTGCTTATGAAGCCTTAAATAAGGCCAAGAAACAAGGATATGATTTGATGTTTGTGGATACTGCAGGTAGATTACATACAAAAGTGAATTTAATGGAAGAGCTAAAAAAGATAAAGAGGGTGCTGAATAAACAGCACCCAGGCTCTCCACACAGGACCATTTTAGTTCTAGATGCCACAACAGGTCAAAATGCCATTTCCCAGGTCAAAATGTTCAATGAAGGGGTAGGGGTTGATGAGATAATATTGACTAAATTGGATGGCACTGCAAAAGGAGGAGTTATTTTGGGGATTTCAGTGGAATTTGATATCCCAATTACCTTTGTTGGC
>NZ_JBMYBT010000106.1:0-3455 GCF_053993635.1 Desulfothermus sp.
ATTTTGCCAGCAAAAAAAGCCGGGGCAAATACAAGAAAATTCTTTACCCAATGTTTAAGGCGTATTAACCTTATCCAAGATAGCATTGATGGCCTCTTTAACTTCATCTACCGTTATTTCTTTCATACACCGAGTGTTATAAGGACAAGGTGGTGTGTAACCAAATTGGGTACAAGGGCTACAAGGTAAATGTTTGTTAATGACAATGCTTTTACCATCTCTGGGAGCCCATTTTTGCTCTATGCCTGGCCCAAATAAAGCTACAACTGGTGTTCCAACCGCGACCGCTAAATGCATAATGCCAGAATCGGCGGTTAAAAGTAATTGAACCTTTAAAAGCACCTGAGCAGTTTCTTTCAAAGAAAGTTTTCCCGCAAGGTTTACATGGCCTAAACAGGAACTGACTAGATACTTACCAATGCTTTCCTCTTGTTTCCCTCCAATAACAATGACTTTTATCCCTTTTTTATCTAACCATCTAATAACGGCTCGGAACTTTTCTTTGTCCCATCTTCTCTCTTTAATACTTGCCCCAGGAAAAACAGCAACCCAGGGGTAATTGGGATTAAGATTTAGAAAAAATTGCCCTTTCAAATTAATAAAAGGAGATTTGATTACTTCTGTCTTCGGAATGTCCGTTAAAGGTCTTATCAGATTTAAAAAACTAAACACCTCATATTCATCTTGCTTATAAGGAATCTGATATGTAAAAGCATCTTTTCTTTCATTAGTAGCAAAACCTATTTTCACTTTAGCCTTTATTAAGGCCGCCACAAAGGCAGAAAGATAGTGCCATTGCTCTGAATCAATGACAACATCATAGTGTCCTTTGAAGATGCGATAAAGATCGTTTATTTTATGGTAAAAAAACACTTTTGTATATGGAAGCAAATAAAAGATTTCGGCATTTCTATTTTCTGCCAGAATATGAAATTCTGCTTCGGGAAAGGTCTGTTTTAATAAATTTAAACATGGTATCAAAAGCACAGCATCACCAATTCCTCCAGGACGGATGATAAGAAATCTTCGCGGGTTCAAATCTTTTGAAGGGTAACAAAGTAATGTTTTCTTAAAAATATTAGCTGTATTTAAAAGTTTTTTCCCTACGAGAAGATCCAACTTTTTAAGCCAGTAGATCCTTCCAAATCCTTCATGAGAAAATCTTTTTAATAACATTCCTTAAGGAGTCTCTCGGCTTTCTGTTTTAAGTCTTGGTTATGTTTTTTCTTATAAAGCTCCAAATAGACTTTTCCCAGATTACACATAGCAGGTTTATATTGTGGATCGCATTTCAGAGCCATCAAAAAACAGGTTTTTGCTTGAGACCATTTCTTTTCGGTAGCATAAAGGCAACCAAGAGTATTATAAACCTTCGCTTTTTCCCATGGATATTTCTGAATATCCTTTGCGTTCAAGGCTAAGATAAAGTGTTGTTCTGCTTGCTTGAGCTCTCCTTTTTTCCATAAAGATAAGGCATATTGGTGATGAGGGATAGCATAGTCTTTTCCTGCCCTCTTCACTGCATTTTGCCAAAAGCAAAAATCACTCTGCCAGATTTGCTGATGAGTAATGGTTATAAAAGCATAAAAAAATACAATGAGTACTAACCAAAAATAAACTTTAACGCATTTATTCAAAAAAATACAGATACTTAAAATAAAAAAAACAGAAGGAAAGTAAAGATAACGCCAGGCCACAGGGGTAGCTCCGATATGAAATACAATTAATGCCAATACGGGAACTAAGCTAATGACAAAACCTGTCATATAAATCAATCCCATCTCCCTTTCTTGACATCTCAACCTTGCAAAACAAAAAAGAACAAGGCAGATCATTATAAAAAACAACGCTACTACTATGCCCCAATCAGGCAGACTTGGCATATAAGCATAAAAAGGGAAAGGGAACACCAAACTTTTTATATAAAAACCAAAGGCCTTCATTAAAGACCCTATGTTAAAATGCCATCCATAAATTTTTAAAGCAGGAAGTTTAAATACCATATAAACTATCCCCAGTAACCCAGCCGTAAACACAACAATAGAAAAAAGTTTATTTTTAAAAATCAAACTCTCTATTAGCAAAATAGGAATAAGAACAACAGCCATTTCTTTAGAGGCAAGGGCCAAAAGAAAAAAAGTAAACATAAAAAAAAGCATCTTTTTATCTTTTGTTTCTAAATAAATGTGGGCAGCTATAAGCACAAATAAAGAAAAGAAGGTTACTAAAAGATCAGTTCTGCCGGCAATCCAGCTTACTGACTCCACATGCACAGGATGAACAGCAAATATTAAAGCAGACCAAAATGCCCAAGTCCTATTCATATTCAATCTGGTAAATATCCTACCAAAAAGTCCATATACCAAAAGGACATTAGCTATATGTATAAGGACATTTGTAAGATGATAACCCAATGGGCGGTATTTCCAAACAAGGAAATCTAGTAAAAAACTTATCATCGTTAAAGGACGATAATAAATAAAATTTGGTTTATAGATACTCAACCCTTTAATCTCGTGAATTTGATTAAAAATAATACTCCTATCATCCCAAACAAAACCGTTTTTTAAAGAAGGTATAAATATCAAAAAAGTTATAGCCGCAAGTAAAATATATTGATTTATCTTAAATTGCTTGTTGTCCATACTTTACCTTCTTTGGTAATATAAAAGCTGCCCCCATAGGGATCGGTAGGTATAGCAGAAATAATATGGGCCTTTACTAGCTGCTTCAAATCATGAGGCATTTGATGATACATTTTTCTGTATATTGCTACAGCCTTTTCTAGATAGGCAATTCTTCTAAGAGCAATGACCCGTTTTTCTATTCGTTTTCTCAGTTTTTCATCTCTTACCAATTTTAACTGTGTCTCAAGAAAAGAAATGGCAATGTTTGTTTCTCCACCTTTTATGGCTAATCTTGACGCCAGAAAAGGAAGATAAGCAGGTGCACCAGGCATCTTAGCCGCCATAAAAAAATAGTGAGCGGCTTCTTGGTTATTGTGTTCAAAATAAAAACTGATAAATCCAAGATAAAAGGGAATCTCCCACTTATTCTTTAGGTATTTAAGGCCTCGTTTCAAGATCTGTTTGGCCTCAGCGGTGCGACCCTCCCACGGCAAAATTATTCCTGCCATCCAGTAAGGTTCAAAATAGTAAGGATCAAGGTAACTACTAAGATTTAAGTCTTTGGCAAGCCAGAGGCTGTCTTTTGGAGTTATCTCGTTGACCTTACTCCCATAAAAGAGCGCCGCTTTTACCAAAAAATAATCACTTGACAGTCCGCTAAATTCTCCACTTAAAAGTAAAGCCGCCTCTGGATACGGAAGGGGAGAAGTTGCCCATTCTGTAATTCTCCATTTAAATAAACTGTTAAGCCCTATGCTTAACAATAAACACAAAATCCCTACTATTAACTGCATTTTAATGCAACTCGCGTTTGTTAAATATATAACT
>NZ_JBMYBT010000107.1:0-7285 GCF_053993635.1 Desulfothermus sp.
AAACCCTACTCCATGGCCTAAATTCTATTTCAATCAAATATCCCATTTTCTCAAATACCTTTTTTACTAATTTATAAGTACCCCCCATGTCTGGTAGTCCTTCTCCAACATAAGGTGGCCAGTTCAATGTCCAAAGGGTGATTTTTTTTAGATGACCCACATTTTGGGCAAAAGCCGTTGACTGGAATATAACCATCCATATAACCAGGCTTTTTATTAACTTTGAAAAGTAATTCATAATAAATAGCGACCTCTGGTTTAAAAAGTTTGTTGTAAATAGAAACTTTTTTATATATGGTACCAATAAAAAAGAAAAATGTAAATAATAGAGGGAGAATTATATGACCAATTCCTTGAAGACAAAAATAGTTTTCTGGGTGGTATTGGTTTTATTTTTCGTATATATTTTTGGTGGTCTGTCTTTCTACTATTATTCAAAAAATAATGTTTTGAACTCGATTAATAAAAAAACTGAAGAACTTACAAAAAGACTAAGTATTAGTGCAACAGGCCCTTTATGGAATGTGGACAAAGAAGAGGCTTTAAGACTGTTAAATGCAGAGATGGTAGATAAGGATGTATATTCTATTATACTCTTAGATGAAGACAATTCTGTTTTTGCAGGTCTAATCAGGGACAAAAAATGGCAGATTAAAAGAATTATTAACACTAAGATGCCAAGTAGGGATGGTTTTATTTATAAACATGCAGATATTTGGGTTGATATAAAGGGTGAAAAGGAAAAAATAGGTTCTATTCATGTATTTGTCACTCCCATGTTTGCATATCAAAAATTAAGAAATTACACGTTAGTCTCACTTGCTCAGTTCGGTCTAATTACTTTGTTTTTGTGTATTATTTTAATTGTTCTTATAGAAAAGATAGTGATAAATAGAATTGAGAATTTGGCAAAGGGTCTTTCTTTTGTGTCTCAACGGAATTTTTCTCAGAAAATTGCAGAGTTAGGACAAGATGAAATAGGATTTTTAGCAAGACAGTATAACTTAATGATTGAGGAACTAAAAAGATATGAAAAAGAGCTACTTTTTCAAACCAGAAGAAGGGAAGTAACTCTACGATCCATTGGCGATGGGGTTATTGTCACTGATCCAGATGGAAAAATTGAGCTTATGAATGAGGCTGCATGTAACCTTACTGGTTGGAGTGAGGATGAGGCCACGGGGAAAAATTTAGAGGAGGTTTTTGTTATTGTAAATGAAATTACAAAAGAGCCTGTTGAGGCACCTGTAAGAAAGGTAATTAGACATGGTAGGGTAGTTGGACTTGCCAACCACACAGCATTGATTTCCAGAGATGGAAGGGAGATACCAATTAAAGACAGTGCGGCTCCAATTAAAGATGATCAAGGAAATTTACTGGGAATTGTAATGGTGTTTTCAGACATTTCACTGGAAGTGAATTTGTTAAAAAAGATAGATCAATCAGTTATGTTTCAAAAGGGACTTATGGATGTTGCCAATGTAATAATTGCAGTCACTGACAAAGACCATAACCTGTTATTTGCGAACAGGGCTGCAGAAAAAATTACAGGATATCCAAAGGAAGAAGCTTTAGGGAGCACCCTGGTGTGGGAACTTATTTATCCAGAAAAAGACTATAGAAAAAGAATGTTAAGAATAGTTCAAAATGTGATGGATACAGGCATTCCTCTAGATGGGGGAGAATCAAGGGTAGTTACCAAGTCTGGAAATAAAAAAATTATATCTTGGTATTCCACGTGCCTACGGGAAAAAGATGGAAAATCCGCAGGTGTTTTACATGTAGGTATAGATGTTACAGATAAAAAGAGGTTGGAAAAAGAGATTTTAAATAGGCAAACAATGGAGGCCTTAAGTCTTTTTGCAGGTGGCATTGCCCATGATTTTAACAATATTTTGACTTCAATAATGGGCAATGTATCTTTAATGAAACATTCTAGTTCTGTTATAGATATTAAAAAGAGGCTGGAGCCTGTTGAAAATGCCGTAAATTACGCATCTTCATTGGTCTCTCAACTTCTCAGTTTTTCAAAAAAAGGATCCCCAGCAAAAGAAGTAACCTCTCTTAGAAAAATAGTAAAGGAAACAGTACAGTTTGTTTTGAGTGGATCAAATATAAAGTGGGATTTAAATATAGTTGAACCTATATATAAAGTGGAAGTAGATCCTATCCAGATATCACAGGTAATTCAGAATATAATAATTAATGCAAAACAGGCATGTGAAAAAGTAGTTATTCCAAGAATCAATATTTCTTTGAAAAGTATGATATGTGAGACAAGGTGTGATGTGGGAAATAAGATCCTTGAGCCAGGAAGATATGTAGAAATAGTAATTACAGATAATGGAGAGGGAATTGCTGAAGAAGAGCTGGAAAAGATTTTTGAACCTTTTTTTACCACCAAAGAAAAAGGACATGGATTGGGGCTAGCCATATGTTATTCTTTGATAAAGAGTTATAACGGAGAAATAGTGGTGGAATCTACCTTAGGCAAGGGGGCTACCTTTAGAATTTTTATTCCAGCTTTAGACACAAAAGACATAGAAAGAGATGAAGAATTAAAAAAAGAAGCAGAAACACAATATTCAGGAAGGGTGCTTTTGTTAGAAGACGATGTCATGATTGCTGAAGTAGCAACAGAACTCTTAAAACACCTTGGATTTGAAGAAGTTGTTTTAGCCACACAGGGAGATGAGGCCATAGATCTATATAAAGATGCTTTTAATCGAGGTGATAAATTTGATTTAGTTATTTTGGATCTCACCATACCTGGAGGGAAAGGAGGAAAAGAAGTAATTAAAGAACTCATTAAAATAGACCCAGATGTGATTGGGATTGTATCCAGTGGATATACACATGATTTAGTTATGATGGATTATAAAAAATATGGATTTAGCGGTTCACTTAAAAAACCATATACATTAGAAGAACTTAAAGAGGTTTTAACAGAAGTTTTACAAAGACATTAAATTTTTAAAAAAGGAGGAGGATTATGAATAAGAAATATGTAATAGCATCTTTTATCTCATTGGTTTTATTTATTATTCCATCTCTTGTTTTTGCAATAGGGGCTGAGGTTAGTCTGGGAATGTGGCAACAGGATCCAACTGGCTATTTTTCTTACAAAGGAGAGCAATTAAGTGTGGACAATGAACTTAGATATGACACAGAAACTAAATTACTGGCAAGGGCAAAAATAGATATGCCTCTGTTTATCCCAAATATTTATTTAATGTATTCACCAATGGATTTTGATGGAAATGGTATAAAGACCAATTCTTTTAAATTTGGAGATGTTACATTCCAGGCCAATATACCATTTAAATCTGAACTAGAACTTAATCAATACGATATTGCACTTTATTATGGTATTCCCTTTTTAAATACATTATCAGCTGGTATTTTAAATGTAGAAGCAGGATTAAATTGTAAAATAATCGATTTTTATGGAAAAATTGAGCAACCAGATTTATCTTTATCAGAATCAAAATCCGCTACTATTCCAATTCCAATGGTATATTTAGGCGTGCAGGTAAAGCCAATTAAGTGGATAACCATAGAAGCAGAGGGCAGGGGAGTTGCTTACTCTGGAAATGGTTACTATGATCTCATTGGAAGGGTCAAAATACACCCCTTTGGCCCATTATTTTTAAGCGGGGGATATAGATATGAAAAGGTAAAGATTGATTACAGTGATGTGGATTCAGACATTGAATTTGCAGGTCCTTTTGTGGAACTAGGGATTAGTTTTTAAAAGGTATATAATTTTTTATGCACATAGAGCTGCCAGTTAAAAATAACTGGCAGTTTTTTTAATGGCTAATGATAACTGAAATAATTTATCTTTTATATTTATTTTGACAAACTACTCAAAAAGGTCTACTTCGTACTGTCTTTAATTTTATTATAGGAAGGAATTATGGGAGATAATTTGAGTTACAATGAAAAATTAAGAAATATTGCCATAATAGCCCATGTTGATCATGGGAAGACAACCCTTGTGGACAATATGTTTAAACAGAGCGGCCTGTTCAGGGAAAATATCCAGTTAGAAGAGAGAATATTGGATAGGCTGGATTTAGAGAGAGAAAGGGGAATTACCATAGCTGCAAAAAACTGTTCAGTAATGTGGAATGGGGTAAAGATAAATATAATTGACACCCCTGGACACGCAGATTTTGGGGGAGAGGTGGAAAGGGCCTTATCCATGGCTGATGGGGCAATTTTATTGGTAGATGCATCTGAGGGCCCTCTACCACAGACCAGATTTGTCCTTAAAAAGGCACTTGATGCAGGGCTTTCCATTATTGTGTGTATAAATAAAATAGATAGAAAGGATGCACGGCCAGATGAAGTTCTAGATGAAATTTATGACCTTTTGATAGATCTTGATGCCACAGAAGAACAACTGGATTTTCCTTTGTTGTATGCAATTGGAAAACAGGGAATTGCTAAAAGAAATCTAGATGATGAAAATAAAGACCTAACCCCTTTATTTGAGACCATATTAAAATATGTGCCTCCACCATCATATAAAAATGACCTGCCTTTTCAAATGTTGGTCTCTGATCTAAGTTATTCAGATTATCTTGGAAGGTTAGCTATAGGTAAGGTATTTAATGGATATGTTGGGTCCAATGAAATATTGATATGTGTGAATGAAAAAAATGAGCACATACCCTTAAAGGTCACAAAACTACAAATTTATGAAGGGCTTAACTTGAGAGAAACAGATAGAGTAGAACCAGGTGATATTGTTGTTTTATCTGGAATTGAAGAGGTAAAAATAGGTGATACCATCTGTACAAGAGATAATCCATGCGCCCTTGAAAGGATTAGAGTTGATGAGCCCATTGTATCCATGAGATTTACAATAAACACAAGTCCATTTGCAGGCAGGGAAGGCAAATATGTCCAGTCTAGAAAATTAAAGGAAAGGCTCTTTAAAGAGACCCTTAAAGATGTGTCAATTCAGGTAGAGGAAATGCCAGATTCAGACAGTTTTTTAGTTAAGGGAAGAGGCGAATTTCAACTTGCAATCTTAATTGAGACCATGCGCAGGGAAGGATATGAGATGTGTGTTGGCAGACCTGAAGTGATTTTTAAGGAAGAGGATGGAAAGATAAAGGAGCCAATGGAGAGAGTTTTAATTGATTGTGAAGAAGAATTTATGGGGGTTGTGACAGAGAAGTTGTCTTTGAGAAAAGGGAAGATGGTAAATCTTATTAATAACGGAAAGGGCAGGGTGCGTATGGAATTTATAATACCTGCAAGGGGATTAATCGGGTATAGAAACGAATTTTTAACTGACACAAAGGGATCAGGTATAATGAACAGCCTGTTTGAAGGTTATGGGGAATTTGCTGGAGAGATCAAAGGAAGATTTACAGGATCCATTGTATCAGATAGACAGGGAATTTGTGTGGCTTATGCGCTCTTTAATCTGGAACCCAGGGGTAGGTTGTTTGTAACACCTGGTGAGCCTGTTTATGAAGGGATGATAATTGGAGAGCACAACAGGAATACAGATATTAATGTAAATCCATGTAAAACTAAAAAATTGACAAACCTAAGGGCAGCAGGAAAGGACGAGGCAGTAACATTGACACCAATAATTCCCATGACACTTGAGAAAGCAATACAATTTATTAAAGACGATGAAATGGTAGAAGTGACTCCTAAATTAATAAGACTCAGGAAGTCTTGTTTAAGTGCATCTAAAAGACATGCATTAAATTCAGCAAAGAAAAAAAGAATGTAAAATTTGGCATATAAGCCATATATCCTTTGTTTCATTTTAAGAAAAAGGGAAAGTCTGGATTTTGGCTTTAGAAACGTTTTGATAATATTCGTAAAATTGCAATATGTGTGGTGAATGACATTAAGAGGACATCTAAAAGCAAATTTCTCCATTAAAGAATTACAAGAGGCATTAGATAGAGAGAGTCTTTATGACAAATAATATTGATATGGAAATTCCACCTATTTTTTTAGAAAAGGGTATTGATACCCTTGAGAAATTTTTGTGGCTTATAGAGAATTCCTATGATGGTTTTGTACTTAGTGATAAAAAGGGAAATATATTTTATGCAAATAAGGCAGTTGAAAGGATAACTGGAGGAAGGCGAGAGGATATTTATGCAAAGAATTTAAAGGACTTTTTAAAAGAAGGCCTTATAATTAATGACAAAAAGAGTTTTTCAGGTGATTGCATAAACATGAGTCACAGAACAAAGACTGGTGTAGAGGTGTTTATTACCAGTGTGCCTGTTTATGATAAAAATGGTAATTTTTTGTGTTATGTTGCAAATTACAGGGAGATGGCTGAGTTAAATGATATTCAGCGGGAACTCGAGAAGACTCAGGCAAAGAGCAATTCTTATTATATGGAGCTAAAAGAGCTTAGAAATAGATTTTTAAATTTAGAAGATGTGGTTGTAAAAAGCAAAAGCATGAGCTTACTTATTGAAAATATAGCGAAATTTGCGCCAACAGATGCACCAGTTTTAATTACAGGTGAATCTGGAGTTGGCAAAGGAGTTATTGCAAAACTGATACACAAAATGAGTAATAGGAGTGATGGGCCATTTATTCAGATAAATTGTGGTGCTATTCCTGAGACACTTTTAGAAGCAGAGTTATTTGGCTATAAAAGAGGGGCATTTACTGGGGCAAATAGAACTGGAAAATTGGGTATATTTGAATTGGCGCAAAATGGCACACTTTTACTTGATGAAATTGCAGAAATATCACCTAAACTTCAGGTCAAGCTCTTAAAGGCCATCCAGGACCAGGAGATCTACCCTCTAGGGAGTGTAAAACCTGTTAAACTGGATGTTAGGATAATTTGTGCAACTAATAGAGATATTGAACAAATGGTTGAGGAGGGTTCCTTTAGAAAAGATCTCTACTATAGAATTAATGTTATCCCTATTAATATCCCTCCGTTAAGGGAAAGAAAAGAAGATATAATCCCACTTGCATGTTATTTTCTGGAACAATTTTCTAAAAAATACAATAAAAAGAAGAGCCTGTCTCCAGATGTGTGTGATGTTTTTTTAAAATACCCCTGGCCAGGAAATGTGCGGGAACTTCAAAATGTAATTGAACGTCTAGTGGTTATTTTAGACAAAGACAAGATATATCCAGAAGATTTGCCCCATACTATTTTAAATAAAGTGGAGACAACATATAATTATTTGAATTTGCCTTTAAAAGAAGCAAGAAAAAAATTGGAGATTAAGCTTATAAAACAGAGCTTAAAACAAAGCCGTAGTATAAGAGA
>NZ_JBMYBT010000108.1:0-2218 GCF_053993635.1 Desulfothermus sp.
GGCTCCTATACCCAATGGCCTCAGCTAGGTGATTTATTTCTATTTTTTCTTTTTTATCTAAATCTGCAATTGTCCTTGCTATGCGAAGGACCCTGGTATATGCCCTTGCAGATAATCCCAATTTTTCCACTGCATTTTGTAAAAATTCATGTTCTTTTTCGCCAAGTGAGCAGAATTGATTCAGCCATTTACCATATAGTTTACTATTGGTTGAAAAGGGTAAGTCCTTATATCTTTTTTGTTGCACATCCCTTGCCGATAAAATCCTTTCCCTCATAACCTTAGAGGATACACCACTTACATTTTGTTTTAAGTCTTCATAAGGTACAGGCCCTACTTCTACGTGTAGGTCTATTCTATCTAAGAGTGGACCAGAAATCTTTGATCTATATCTCTGGATCTGGGTAGGTGTACATAAACATGTATGTTTTTTGTCGCCAAAATAGCCGCATGGGCAGGGATTCATTGCAGCGACTAACATAAAATCAGCTGGATATGTTAAAGACATAGATGCCCTCGAGATTGTCACTTTTCCATCTTCTAAGGGTTGTCGCAAGACCTCAAGTACGTGTTTTTTAAATTCTGGTAATTCATCTAAAAAAAGGACTCCTTTGCTCGCCAAAGATACCTCTCCAGGTGAAGGATATCTACCACCACCAATTAGTCCTGCATCAGATATTGTGTGGTGAGGGGCCCTAAATGGACGTCTCACTATGAGACTTTGGTTATTTAGCAGGCCTGCAACGCTATAAATCCTTGTAACCTCCAATGCCTCATTAAATTCCAGGGGAGGGAGTACAGTAGGTATCCTCTGGGCAAGCATTGTCTTGCCGCTTCCAGGAGGGCCAATAAACAGGACATTGTGTGACCCTGCTGCAGCTATTTCAATAGCCCTTTTGGCGTGGTTTTGTCCTTTTACCTCATCAAAATCTATTAAAAATTTTTCCCTTTGAGACCAGAGACTCTTTATGTCTAATTTTATGGGCAGGGCCTGTTTTTGTCCTGTTAGGAACTCTACACATTCCAAAAGTGAACCAGCTGCTATACAATCAATGCCATCTACAACACTTGCCTCTTTTGCATTTTTTTCTGGCAGGATAATCCTTTTTATTCCGCTCTCTTTTGCCATCATGGCGATTGAGAGCGCTCCAGAAACAGGCTTTAGCTCGCCATTTAAAGATAACTCTCCTATGAACAGGGTATCATTTAAAGAAGAAGGTTTAATTTTTTCAAGAGCACACAAAATCCCTATTGCAAGGGGTAGGTCATAGGAACTGCCTTGTTTTTTTATATCTGCAGGTGCTAGATTTACCGTAATCCTTGAGGCTGGAACTTTGAAGCCACAATTTTTTAACGCAGTAAACACCCTCTCCTTGCTTTCCTTAACAGCACCCTCAGCAAGCCCCACCATCCGAAAACAGGGGATCCCGGACCTTGTTATGTCTATCTCTAAAATTACAGGCTGGGCCTCTATACCAATTAAAAGTGCGCTTTTTACCTTGGCAAGCATATATAAAACCAATTACAAATTTTTCTGTGTTAATGAATAATCTTAAACATCCTGTTCCATCTAATGTTGGTTATGCCCTGCCAGGACCAGTAGATGATCCATGCCTTTCCCAAAATTTTGTTCTCCTTTACAAAGCCCCAGAACCTTGAATCATATGATTCATCTCTGTTGTCTCCCATAACAAAATATTTGTGTGCAGGGACCTTTATAGGTCCAAAGTTATCCCTGAGCCTTGGATCAAACCTCTTTGGGGGCCATTTGTCCATTGGAAATGTTTCTCTTATTATTGAATAAGACGTGTGTATTGCATATGGCTCATTTAGCTTTTTGCCATTTCTATATACCACTTTATCCTTTATTTCAATTACATCTCCAGGCACTCCAATTACCCTCTTAATAAAGTCTTTGGATTCATCAAGTGGGAATTTAAAAACAATAACATCCCCAAACTTAGGCTTAGACACTGGGATTATTTCCTTATCAATAAACGGAAGTTTTACCCCGTATATGAATTTATTTACCAGTAAATGATCCCCAATTTGCAATGTTGGTATCATGGACCCAGAAGGTATTTTAAATGCCTGAATTATAAATGCCCTGATAAAAAAGGCCAATATAAATGCAATAACTAAGGCTTCTACATATTCCTTTACGATTTCACTAAAAGATTTTTTCATTTTAAAAAATCACTCCTTAATATTAAGTGTT
>NZ_JBMYBT010000109.1:0-15233 GCF_053993635.1 Desulfothermus sp.
TGGAAACACAAGACACAGGGGTTTTAATAGATTGCGGCCTTATGTTCCCTGATACATTCCACTATGGGGTGGATGTAGTTATTCCAAGGCTGGATTTTATAATTTCTAAAAAAGACAAGCTAAAGGCAATAGTGGTAACACATGGTCACGAAGACCATATTGGGGCGCTTCCCTGGCTTCTTCGGGATATAGAAGTCCCAATCTACGGCTCTAAATTTACTCTTGCGCTTATAGAAAACAAGGTGAGGGACTATAATTTATCAGATTGTAATAAGCTTGTTTTAAGGGAAATAGCCCCCAGGGAAACGGTACAGGTAGGTGATTTTAATTTTCATTTTTTTTCAGTTTGCCATTCTATTATTCAAGGTTATTGCCTGGGGATAGAGACTCCTGTTGGAAAGATAGTTCACACCGGGGATTTTAAAATAGATCAAAAACCTCTGGGTGGCCACAAGACAGATTTAGAAGGTATATCTGAATTTTCTAAAGATGGGGTAATGCTCCTTTTATCAGACTCTACCAATGTGGAGTTAGATGGCTTTGCCCTGACAGAAAGAGAAGTCATGGCCTCTTTGGAAAAAATTTTTAAGATAGCAAAGGGCAGGATATTAATAACCCTATTTTCAAGTCATATACAGAGGATCCAGGAAATCTTTGAATTAACCAAAAGTTTAAACCGGAAAATGGCTATTTGTGGAAGGAGCCTAGAATCAAACGTAGATATAGCAAGGAGGTTAGGGCTCCTTAAGTTAGATAAAGATTACCTGATCCCATTAGAAGATTTAAGTTCTTTAAAAGACGAAGAAATAGTACTCTTAGTAACAGGTTCTCAAGGAGAACCAATGTCAGCACTAACCCGTCTTGCAGAAGGTTCACATAGGCAGTTAAGAATACATGAGGGCGATACTGTTATAATGTCATCTAGATTTATTCCTGGAAACACCAAGGCAATTACGTCAGTAATAAATAAGCTATACAAACTTGGTGCAGAGGTGTTGTATGAAAAGGTACAGGATGTGCATGCATCAGGACATGCCCACAAAGAAGAATTAAAGATCATGCTAAACACTGTAAAACCCAAATTCTTTATTCCTATTCACGGTGAATATAGGCATCTTGTAAAACATAAGAATTTGGCAATTGAATGTGGCGTTGCACCTGAGAGGGCATTTATCCTAGAAGATGGGAACCCAATAACTTTTTACTCCGATGGCATAAAATTAGAAGATCCCTTTCCTGCAAATGTCATACTGGTAGATGGTAAAGGTGTTGGAGATGTGGGCACTACAATTTTAAAGGAAAGGCAACTGCTTGCTGATGAAGGGATGGTTTTACTCGTAATGGTTTTAGATGGAAATAGTGGGGAAATCTTAATAGGTCCAAAACTCCAATCAAAAGGGTTTATATTTGAACAGGAATATTCGTACATTCTTGAAGATGCAGAAAAAATAGTGATGGATATTTACAGTAAATCTGGGAAGATTTCCAAATCCAATTTAAAGAAAAAGATAAAAAATTCTCTTAGAAGATACTTTAGAAGGACATTGGAGAGAGACCCTGTGGTGATCCCAGTTATTATTACAGTTTAATGTGATGCAAAGGTTTAGCAGATTAACTTCTCGGAATCTTTGACTGGCTGTGAAAAAATATATCATGGATAAAAAATAAAAAAAGGGGTTATGATGAAATTAATAAGGGTTTTTTACAATGGCAAAACCTTTTATGGGGCACTGGCAGATCAAAAGGTCTATCCTTTAGACAAAGAGGCAAAACAGTATGGACCTATTCCATTAAGGGATATCCAGCTGCTTCCCCTGGTTGTCCCATCAAAGATCATATGCGTGGGGCTCAATTATAAGGCCCATGCAAGGGAACTCAATATGGATATTCCAGAGGAGCCAATCCTCTTTTTAAAACCACCATCTTCAGTAATTGGTACTGGTGAAGACATAGTTTATCCCAAAATGTCAAAAAATGTTCATTATGAAGGGGAACTTGCTGTAGTTATGGGAAAACAATGTAAAAATGTCTCTCCTAAAGATGCTCCAGATTATATTTTTGGTTTTACGTGCGCAAATGATGTAACAGCAAGGGATTTACAACAAAAAGATGGTCAATGGACCAGGGCCAAAAGTTTTGATACATTTTGTCCTGTTGGACCCTGGATTGAGACTGACTTTAGAGAGTTAGACGACTTGACTTTAAAGACTGTGGTTAATGGGGAAATAAAACAAGAAGGTCAAACATCTGATATGATAGTTACCCCTTTTGAGCTTGTTAGTTTTATATCCTCGATTATGACACTTTTGCCTGGGGATGTTATATTGACTGGCACTCCTCCAGGTGTAGGAGAGCTAAAACCAGGAGATGAAGTTCAGGTAGAAATTGAAGGGCTTGGAACACTTATAAATAAGGTAGTAGAAGAGGAGTAAAACGCCAATTTTTGCCTTGCAAACTATTTTTTTTTTGTCTAAAAAGTGCAGTTTGCGTGCAAAAAACACACACCCTTAGCATAAACCTTTGGGTCCCACATCAGTGGGAGGCGGTTTTGCTTGGGTGGAGGAAAAACCCAAAGGAGGTATTATGGCAAGAATTACAATGAAAGAGATGTTAGAGTCAGGGGTGCACTTTGGTCACCAGACCAGACGATGGAATCCCAAGATGAAGCCCTTTATCTTTGGATCACGAAAGGGCATCCACATTATTGACCTACAAAAGACCATTCCACTTTTTGAGCGGGCCTATGACTTCATATGTGACGTTGTTGCAAATGGTGGCAAGGTCCTGTTTGTGGGTACCAAAAGACAGGCCCAGGATATCGTCAAAGAAGAAGCTGAGCGATGTGGCATGTTTTACGTAGTCCACCGCTGGCTTGGGGGAACTCTCACAAATTTCAAAACAATTAAGCAGCGTATTGACAAAATGAAAGAACTTGAACAGATGTTTGAAGATGGTTCTATAAATAAGTTCCCCAAAAAAGAAATCATCAGGATGGAGAGGATACTTAAAAAATTACAAAATGCCCTTGGTGGAATCAGGGACATGGAGGGATATCCCCAGGCGGGATTTATTGTGGATCCAAAAAAGGAAGAAAACGCAGTAAGAGAATTTAATAAGCTTGGTATTCCCATTGTGGCAATAACCGATACAAATTGTGATCCAGATGTAATCGACTATATTATCCCTGGAAATGACGATGCAATTAGAGCAATAAAATTATTTACATCAAAAATTGCAGATGCATGCATTGAAGGTGCTGCCAGAAGAAAGGAGATGGAGGCTGAAGCAGAAAAGGAAAAACAGGAAAAGGGAGAAGAGGAAGTTGTAGAAGAAAAGTCTGAGGAAAATATGGAAAAAACTCAAGAGGAGGACAATAAAAATGAAGATAACAGCTAAAATGGTCAAAGAATTAAGGGACAAAACAGGTGCTGGAATGATGGACTGCAAAAAGGCACTTTTAGAGTCTGGGGGCGATGAAGAAAAGGCCCTTGCCTGGCTCAGAGAAAAAGGCATTTCCAAGGCCCAGAAAAGGGCAGGAAAAACTGCCTCTGAGGGAATGATTGGATCATACATCCACATGAATGGGAAGATAGGGGTTTTGGTTGAAATAAATTGTGAAACTGATTTTGTTGCAAAGAGCGATAAATTTCAGGAATTTGCAAAAAATATCGCAATGCAAATAGCTGCATCTTCTCCCCAGTATATTTCCCCAGAAGATATACCAGAAGATGTGCTGGAAAAGGAAAAAGAGATCTATGCCAATCAGGCAAAGGAAGAGGGAAAACCTGAAAATATTATCCCAAGGATAGTAGAGGGTAAATTAAAAAAGTTTTACAAAGAAGTGTGCCTCTTAGAACAGCCATATATCAGGGATGATTCTCTATCTATCCAGGATCTTTTAAACGAACTCGTCTCTGTTTTAGGAGAGAAGATTGTGATTCGAAGGTTTGTGCGATTTGAAGTAGGAGAAAAATTGGATTAAAAAAAGGGCCTGAGAGGCCCTTTTTTTTTTTGCAAAATTAAAGGAGATGTTGGAGATGGGAAACCTATTATACAAAAGGATTTTATTAAAACTAAGTGGAGAAGCCCTGGCTGGAGAAAAAAAATATGGCATTGACTTAACTTCTATTGACAATATTTGCAATGATATTGCTGAAGTTGCAAAGATAGGGGTAGAGATTGCTCTGGTTATTGGTGGAGGGAATATATTTAGAGGAGTATCAACATCGGCCAAAGGAATGGACAGGGCCCAGGCAGATTACATGGGAATGCTGGCAACTGTTATGAATGGACTGGCACTCCAGGATAGACTGGAAAGTTTAGGTCTTCCTACCAGACTTATGACAGCCATCAGGATGCAGGAAGTTGCAGAGCCGTACATACGGAGACGAGCACTCAGACACCTTGAAAAAAAACGTATTGTAATCTGTGCTGCAGGTACAGGAAATCCATATTTTACAACAGATACAGCTGCAGCTTTGAGGGCCATGGAACTAAAAGCCCATGCATTGCTTAAGGCCACAAGAGTAGATGGAGTATATGATAAGGATCCAGAAAAAGATAAAAGTGCAGAGAAATTTTCAGAAATATCCTATATCGATGTCCTAAAAAAAGGCCTCAAGGTTATGGACTCAGCAGCCATATCTTTATGTATGGACAATGGCCTACCCATTGTGGTATTCAATCTCCTTAAGCGACACAATATAAAAAGGGTGGTAGTTGGAGAAAGTGTGGGAACAGTGGTAAAAGGAGGTTCAACGTTCAAGGTTCAAGGTTCAACGTTTGAGATAGATAAAACGTAGTGGGTGAATTGTAGATGGGTATATGGGTTAGAGGATTAAAGGGTTAGAGGGTTGAGGGTTAAGAGTTGAACTCAATAAACGCACAAACCCAATAAACCCTCAAACTCAATAAACCCACAAACATAGAACGTAGAACTTAGAACAATAGAACAAAATAGTTGAAGAAAGTGGGAACAGTGGTAAAAGGAGGTGTGTGATGGAAAAGGTATTTAAAGATTGTGAAAACAGGATGAAAAAGGCCATAGAAAAATTAAAAAGGGACTTTAACAAATTAAGGACTGGTAGGGCATCTGCCTCTTTAGTAGAAGATATTTTAATTGATTATTACAATACCCCTACCCCATTAAAACAATTGGCATCTATTTCCATCCCAGACAGCAGGACAATAGCAATCCAGCCTTGGGATAAAAATGCCATGGGAGATGTTGAAAAGGGTATTATGAAATCTGATTTAGGACTAACTCCAGTAAACGACGGAAAAATGATCAGAATAAATATTCCCCCTTTAACTGAGGAGAGGAGAAAAGAACTTGTTAAAGTGGCAAAAAAATATGCTGAAGAGGCAAAAATAGCCATTAGAAATATTAGAAGGGAAGGAAACGAAACCCTTAAAAAGATGAAAAACAACAAAGAAATTACAGAAGATGATCTATACAATGGTCAGGATGAGATCCAAAAAATTACTGATAAATACATAGAAAAAGTAGATGAAATTTTTAAGGAAAAAGAAAAAGAAATTATGGAAATATAGCAAGATGTTCGACCTAAAATCTGAAATTTTAGAAATTATGTTGCAAAGATGATAAAAACATATAAATTATAACTATGGGATTTGAATTTGATCCTCAAAAAAACAAAAAAAATAAAGAAAAACATGGAATTGATTTTGTAGAAGCTCAAAAATTATGGGAAGATCCATATAGAGTAGAAATACCCGCAAGATATGTAGATGAACCACGCTATTTGTTAATCGGAAGGATAAAAGAGAAGTATTGGTCTGCAATTTTTACTTACCGTTCTGATAAAATAAGGATAATTTCTGTAAGAAGGGCAAGAAAAAATGAAAAAGAAATATATAACAGCTGAAGAATTTGATAAAAAATTTGATAATGGAGAAGATATTTTAGAATATTTAGATATGACACAAGCACATAGACCTGGTCTCGAATTGAAACGAATAAATGTTGAATTTCCTTTATGGATGATAAAATGTTTAGATAAAGAAGCCAAACGTCTTGGTGTGAGTAGAGAATCTATAATAAAAATATGGATTGCAGAGCGTTTACATAATACTTCTGCTTAAGATTAAAGGTAAAGAATAGGCCAAGAATTGGGGGCACCTGCCGCTATATCACTACGCACTTGAGTTTGCTTTATGTGGGCAAGTGACCGGGGTCATGGGACAGAAAATAAACAGAAGCACTTTTTGCGTGTGTGTTTATTTTTTAGCCATAGATAGTAGAATAAAAAGATCAAAAAAAATACGTTATGCATAGGAAAAAATGGATATGAATAATACAAAAAGCAATCCTCCACTCACACATCTTGCCATTATAATGGATGGGAATGGAAGATGGGCAAAAAAACGTGGTTTACCCAGGTATGAAGGGCATAGACAGGGGACAAAGGTTGCCAAAAAAATAGTGGAGGAATGCAGAAAATTAAATATAAGATATTTAACGCTATACACTTTTTCCAAGGAAAACTGGAAAAGACCAAAGGATGAGGTGAATTTCCTCTTTAAATTACTTATGGATTTCTTAAACAGGGAATATAAATCCCTGGTAGAACAATCCATAAAACTAAACATTTTAGGAGATTATACAAAACTCCCATTTTCAGCGAGAAAGGCCATAGAGTTTACTTTAAAAAAAACTAAAAAATGTAATAAGATGGTTTTAAATCTGGCACTAAACTATTCTGGAAGAGAAGAGATAATACTTGCGATAAAGAAAATACTACAACAGGGAATTGATCCAGAAAGTTTGGATGAAGAAAGTTTTAAAGATTTCTTGTACACAAGGGGTCAGCCTGACCCTGATTTGATTATCCGCACTAGTGGAGAAATACGTCTATCAAATTATCTACTTTACCAATCTGCCTATTCTGAACTCTATTTTACCCCTGTACTATGGCCAGATTTTACAGAACAAGATCTTCACAAGGCCCTGGATGATTTTTCTAAAAGGCAGAGGAGATTTGGTGGCATTTAATTTAGGACAAGTTTGTTTAGGTGCTTCAAGGAACTTAATAGTATGAGTTCACATAAAAAAAGGATTTTAACGAGCATAGTTGTTCTTCCGGTTGTTAGTTGGATCATCCTGTTTGGATCCAATTTTTTTTTGCAAGTATTGATATTCTTGGTGAGCTCTCTGGGGCTTTTTGAATTTCTATCCTTATTTTGGAGAAATAATCATTTAGATTTAAAAATTTTGGCAATTCTTATATCCTTTCTAGTTGTATTTCATGATTTTATTCATATTTCCCCTGAGTTTTTGTTGATCTGTTGCTTCTGGATATTGAATTTATTGTTTTTATTTATTTACGGCAAAAAAAATTCCACTATACCATGGATAGATATTCAACTGATCTTTTTGGGTATTATTTATATTCCTTATGTGCTTCAATTTTTTCAGTTTGTTCCAAGAAAGGATATAGTGTTCATCTTAGGCGTAACAATTATATCTGATACATGTGCATATTATTCAGGTAAATTTTTTGGCGAAAAAAAACTCTGGCCCAGGGTTAGCCCTAAAAAGACATGGATGGGATCTTTTGGAAGTCTTTTTAGCTGTTTGTTATTTTCTCTTATCTATGGAAAAATATTTTTTTCACTTTCCTGGTATCACCTCATTTTTTTGGGAACAATATTAAATCTTGGAGCACAATTTGGAGATCTATTTGAATCAGCTATAAAACGTCATTTAAATATTAAAGATTCAGGATTTATTTTACCAGGACATGGTGGCATTTTAGATCGAATAGATAGCCTTTTGTTTGTGTGTCCTATTTATCTTATTATTACCAGACATTTTATGAACCTATAAATTTATGGGTTGAGGGTTAAAGGGTGGATGGGTATATGGGTTAAAAGGTTCAGGGGTTGGGGGTTAAGAGTTGAACTCAACAAACCCACGAACCCGATAAACCCTAAAAACCCAACATTGGTATAAAAAATGGAATACATATCATCTTTAGAGAAAGTATATAATTTACCAGAAAAGAGAAAAATTTCAGTACTGGGTTCCACTGGATCCATTGGCATTAGCACCTTAGAGGTAATTGAGAGAAAAAGGGATATTTTTTCTGTTGTTGCCCTTGGTGCAGGAGAAAATATTTATAAGCTCGCAGAGCAGGCTATAAAATTTAGGCCTAAATATCTTTGCGTAAAATACGAAGATTTAATAGAACCCTTAAAAGAATTCCTACCTAAAGACTACAGACCCCAAATACTCACTGGAATAGATGGATATAACACATTGGCAACATTAGAAGAAGCTCACATTATAGTTCTGGCTATAAGTGGTGCAGCAGGGCTCAGGCCAATAGTTAAGGCCATTGAAAAGGGAAAGGTAGTTGCCCTGGCAAACAAAGAATCTTTGGTGCTGGCAGGGTCTATTATAAAAAAATTGTGTAAAAAAACTGGTGCTGCCATCCTGCCAATAGATTCAGAACACAATGCAATTTTCCAGGTCATTTCAGGCAAGGATATAGGTGAAGTTAAAAAGATAATTTTAACTGCATCAGGTGGGCCTTTTTTTGGTAAAGACAAAGAGTTTTTAAAGAATGTCACAAAAGATATGGCCTTAAACCATCCAAATTGGTCAATGGGTCCAAAAATAACCATTGACTCTGCAACCCTTATGAACAAAGGACTTGAAGTAATAGAGGCATATTATTTGTTTGGACTAGATTTAGACAAAATCCAGGTGGCCATTCACAGGGAAAGCATAATTCATTCAATGGTGGAATTTTGTGACGGATCAATTATTGCGCAGATGGGCCTACCTGATATGAAACTACCTATTGCATACTGTCTTAGTTATCCTAAACGCATTGATTTTGATTGGGAGAAATTGGACCTATTTGATATTGGTACACTTAGTTTTTTTAAACCTGATACCAAGTTGTTCCCTATGCTAAAATTAGCACAAATGGCCTTAGAAGCTGGACAAAGTTATGTAATTGCCTTAAACGCTGCAAATGAAGTTGCAGTTGAGGCTTTTTTGTCAGGAAAAATTAAATTTCTGGATATAGTGAAATTAAATAAAATGGTTCTAGATAGACATAAATCAAGGACAGTATCATCATTAGAAGATATTTTAGAGATTGATGCATATACAAGAGAGTTAGCAGAAAAATTAATCAAGGGGCTTTAGATAAAATGACCAGTATTTTGGCAATTGTATTTGTTCTGGGACTTTTGATTTTTTTCCATGAATTGGGACATTTTTTAGTGGCAAAAGTTTTAAAGATAGGAGTTAAAACCTTTTCCCTTGGGTTTGGACCAAAAATTTTTGGGTTTAGAGTTAATAGAACAGATATGCAAATTTCAGCATTCCCCCTTGGAGGGTATGTTAAGCTCTTTGGAGAAGAAGAAGGTGATTTTGATCCCAGATTTTCAGAAGCAGAAGACTTCTCAAAGAGACCACCATTACACAGGATGTTGGTTGTAGCAGCTGGTCCTATTTTTAATCTCTTGCTCGCCTGGATTCTGTATTTTCTGGTATTTTTAAATGTTGGTCAACAAATGCTTACCAATGAAATTGGCGGTGTAGTGGATGACTCCCCTGCCCAAGTTGTTGGTCTTAAAAAAGGTGATAAAATTATTGAAATAAATGGCAGACGTATAACTTACTGGCATGATATAGTGGATATTGTATCAAATGAAAAAAAATTTCCTTTAAAATTTAAGATAAAAAGAGGAGATAAAACCCTGTTGGTAAAAATAACACCAAGGGTAGAAAAGACCAAAAACATATTTGGAGAGGAGATAAAGGTTAACAGAGTTGGAATAATAGCAGCCAATAAATGGGTACATATCAACTTGAGTGCCAAAGATGCTATACTACTTTCTTTTAAACAGACATGGGTGGTTACCAAACTTACTTTTGAAGGGATAGTTAAGCTAATTGAGCGCGTGGTTCCAATTGAAAATATTGGCGGACCAATTATGATTGCCCAGCTGGTTTCTTCTCAGGCTAAGGCTGGATTTTTCGACCTTCTCGCCTTAACTGCCTTAATCAGCATAAATCTAGGACTATTAAATCTCCTTCCAATTCCAGTGCTTGATGGAGGTCATCTGTTGTTTTATTCACTTGAAATTATTACAAGAAGACCTTTAAGCCCTGAGATAAAAAAGACAGCTATGAAAATTGGTCTTGGGATACTTATTGGATTGATGATGCTGGCTGTATATAATGACATAAATAGACTTATGGGGCCAAATATAAAATAATGGAAAAAACACTTACCTTGTGTGTAAATTCTGCAGAAGACATAATTCAAGTAGCACTTACAAAAAATGGAAATCTTTATTCTGCAGTAGAAACTAAGTCACAAAAAAAGGGCATTGTGTTAATTCCTAAAATGATACAAGAGTGCTTGGAATTAGCAGACAGTTCTATAGAATCGATTGAAAAAATAGCGTGTGTTATAGGTCCTGGCTCATTTACAGGGCTTAGAATCTCTTTATCCATTCTTTCTGCAATATCCATTACCAAAAATATTCCAATTGGTGCAATAAATTACATAGATCTTCTTGCCTATAATTCCTTTTCTTTTTTAAAAGGTACTATTTTTGTGGTTCAATATGCCAAAATAGACCTTTTTTATGTTCAGGGATTTTCAGGTCCAGATCCAATTATCCCAATAACAGACTTAAGTGTTATAAATGCATCTCAAACTAGGGACATAATAAATTCCTATGAAAAAGCGCAAGTCCTTGGTAGTGGAGTAAGGAGATATCCAGATCTATTTAAAGATATGGATATAACAATCTTAGATCCTATTTATGATAGGCCATCTATAAACTCTTTAGCAAGATATGCAGAAAAAATAGAGTATTCAACTAAGATCCCCAAGCCCTTATATTTAAGGCCATCTGATGCAGAAGAAAACCTTGATATGATTATTAAAAATCGAGGTTTAGGATGACAAAATATTTAACACCTCTTTTTTTAAGTCATCTAATTTAAATGGCTTAACCAATCTTCCTGAAAACCCATATTGGGAGAAGTTATTCATAACAGGATCATTTGAATATCCACTTGAAACAATGGCCTTTACATGGGGATCTATTTCAAGAATTTTATTAATTGCTTCTTTTCCACCCATTCCTCCAGGAATAGTCAAATCCATTATTACCAGATCATATTTTTCACCTTTATTAATTGCATTTTCATATAGGGATATAGCTTCTTCTCCACTTCTACAAATATCTACTACTAGTCCCATGTCTTCTAAGACTATTTTACACAATTCAGCTATCATGTCTTCATCGTCCATTACTAGGACCCTTCCCTTTATTTTTTCTGTAATTTCCCTTTGGTTGTCTTTATCTTCATATTCTTTTATTGAATCTATAATTGCCGGTAGATATATACTAAATGTAGTACCTTCTCCTGGAGTTGAATGAACCTCAATATGGCCTTTATGTTTTTTTATTATACTGTACACTATTGCCAGACCCAGGCCACTGCCCATTTGTTTAGTTGTGAAATAGGGCTCAAAAATTCTATTTAAATATTTGTCTGGAATTCCAACACCTTCATCTCTAATTGTTATTTTGATATGAGAATAATATTTATGAGATTTATCCAATATATTTCTTGCTTCCACATATAATTTCCCTCCATTTGGCATGGCCTCTTTGGCATTTATAACAATGTTTGAAATAACTTGAACTATTTGACTTTTATCTCCTTTTAACATCCAAAGATCAGCGTCTATATCCAGCACAGGTTTCACATTGCTTCCTGATAAGTGAAATTTAATTGTTTCTTTTATGGTGCTCTCAAGATCCATAGGCTCAAAAACAGGATCTCCTCCCTTTGCAAAGGTAAGTAATTGAGAAGTAAGGCCCCTGGCCTTTTCCAGCATTGAAATAGAAGCCTCAAGCCTTTCATATGCAGGAGAATCTTTTGCAAGTTTCATTTTAGCAAGTTCAATGTTTCCAAAAATTCCCATAAGCATATTATTAAAATCATGGGCAATTCCGCCCGCCAGAACACTTATGGACCTCATCTTTTCAAGATTTAATTTGTACTCTTCTTTTTTTATCTTCTCTGAAATATCATTAAAAACAATCACTACACCTTTTATATCTTGTGGATTTGATGAGGGTTTTATTGGTGAAGCCGTAAGGTCAACAGCAATAGTGGTATTAAACTTGGTTACTATTTCAATTGTATCTTTATGCGAAATTTCTCTTTTTTCTTCTAACACCCTAAAAACAGGAGATACTAAATCTTCCTTTGTATCGTAGTTTCTGCAAGTTATTAATTCATCTATTTTTTCCCCTACAAGATCATCTTTACTCATATTCAAAAATTTTGTTGCACTGGGATTTACCCTTAAAATTTTGCCTTTAGTATCAGTTACAATTACTCCTTCTGCAATGGAATTTAAGGTGATTTTTAAATTTTCCTCCCTCTCTAATAGCTCTAATTCCATTTTCTTTTTTTCTGTTATATTTCTGGACACTATTAAAACAGAATCCTCTGACTTGGGGGATATCCTGGCCTCAAACCATTTTTCTTTTCCTTTTATTGTAAGACAATATTCAAGTGTAACTACTTTTTTGTCATCTAATGATCTCGCAATGGCTTTCATCCTCTGTTCTGCTACATCCTTGGGTAAGTAATCAAAAATACTCCTTCCCACCATTTCTTCTGGAGAATCTCCAACAAGATCCTCGATATCTGGAATCATTACAAAAAGATACCTGCCCTCTCTATTTATCTCAAAGACCATATCAGTCATGGCATTAAACAAAGACCTCAGTCTGCCTTCTGACTCTTGCAGGGCTTTATAGGCCTTTATTTGCTCAGTAATGTCAGTATAGTGTTCAACTCTTCCTCCTTTATATAGACCAGTTTTTATAGGACAACTCCAATACTCCAGCCATCTTTCTTTTCTCCCATTTCCTGGGAGCATGTGGCATACAAAATTTTCAACATAAGTGTTGTTTTTATAAGACGCAATTACCCTATTTTTGAATTCATCTCGATTTTCAAAAAAATTGGCAATTTTTTCTTTTATGAGTTGAATTTTATCTCTTCCTATTACATCTTCTCTCTTTATAAAAAATAGTTTTTTCAGAGCTTTGTTTACCCAGACTATATGTAAATCTTTATCCAGTATAAATAGACCAACATTGGAGCTATCCATGACATCGTTTATTAGGGATTTATATCTTTGTTCACTAATATTTAACAGTTCCTTTTCCTCAAGCAATCTTTTTTGAATTTGCAATTTTTTATCAAGCATACGATTTACCTGTATTCCCAAATCCTTGAACTCTGAAAAATTTAGCTTATCCACTTCTACAAAGAGGTCATCTGTTTCAGCCTTCTTAAAAAAAGAGATCAATTTTTCCAAATCCTTGGCACTGGAGAATACAAGAGATTTAAAAATAAACCAAAATATAGCCAAAATAATTACTAGACATAACAGACTCAAAATTAAAATTCTTCTGGTCATTGAATTTACTTTTTTTTTAAAAAGTTTAAACACGCCTGCAATATCGTCTAAATAAGTGCCTGTTCCAATTATCCAATTCCACGGCTTATATCCTACCACATAGGAAATCTTCTCAGTTGGTTTTCCAGTAGATGGCTTATCCCAGACATATCTTATGTAACCGCCCCCATTTCCCTTTATAATCTTAGTAAATTTACTTAAAAGTTTCTCTCCATCTTCTTGTTTTAGGTCTCCCAAATACTTCCCAATAATATTTTTATTTTGATGGGATAAAATTTGCCCCTTAGAATCCAGCACAAAAATATATCCATCTTTACCAAATTTAAAATATAACAATCTCCTCAATATTTCTTTTTGTAAATCCCTATCCAACTCAATTAGTCCAACTGATGTTGCAATCACTAAGTCTAAGGGTTTAAACAAATCAAGATAAACGATTCTGTTTCCTTGTTGAACAAAAACTTTTTGTTCCTTGGTTTTAATGGATGTTATTAAATGGGATAAGTTATTAATTTCACCATTTGATTTGGTGTTGCAAAATATCCTTTTTCCTTTAAGATTTATAAGGCAGATAGATGCATATTCTTTATTTTTAATTTGATTCTTTAAACTATGTACAACAAATTTTAAAATTTCATTTCTGCTCATTTTTGTTTTTTTTAGTTCATATACATTTTTTATCATTAAAGAAATTTCATTAATTTGTTCTTTTAACTTTTCTTTGGTCTTTTTATGTAGCCAATTCCTTTCGGCATCAATCATATCAACTATACTGTCCACCTCCCTTTTGATTATAAATTTTTGCTGGGACACAATGGATTTTTCCCATTCCTTATACAAAGATTCTAAACTAAAATGATAACTTATTAATATTTCAGTTATGATAACAATGCCAATAATTACTGGGGACAAAAAGGATAACCATTTTAAATAATTAAAAAAACTCCTCTTTTTAAACATCATTGCCTCACGAAGGTAAGTATTTATGTACTATTAATTATGGTAACAATATAGACCATCAACAGATTTGATTCAAGACATAATAAATTGTACCTTGAAAAGGTTAAAAGACATAGATAAGAATCTTAGTCAAAACTTAATGACAAATTTGGGCGGAAGATAAATTAAACCCGCCAGTAACAGAGTTATGGTGTTAAAAATAACCAGTGGTGCTTTTATGAAATAATTTTTCATTTCCCACTAACTGCATTATGTTGCCTAGTCAATAACACCTACTTTTTTAACTGTTATGGTTGGATATGTAACCACAATTTCTACAATAAAATAAATATTATGAATTAATATAAGTAGTTATAAATGGCATTTTATTTGCTATTTTTTATTAAAACGCAGGAGAAAAAATAAATGAAGTTAGAAGATATAAGAAAAGTTCTGGTGGTTGGAGCAGGCACAATGGGGCAACAAATTGCCTTACAGGTTTCGCTATATGGTTTTGATGTTTGTCTTTATGACATACAAAAAGATATCTTGAATAATGCCCTAAGAAGGATAAAAGATTTAGGGCAGAAGCTTATCCAAAATAGAAAGTGGACAAATAAACAAATAGAACAGGCCTTGGTTAGGATTAAATTTACTACTGACCCAGAAGAAGCCGCATATAATGCCGATTTTTTGAGTGAATCTGTTCCAGAGAATCCAGATCTCAAGTCCAAGGTATTTGCTTAGTTTAATGAGCTCTGTAGAGATGAAACCATATTCACCACCAAT